>NZ_JAGPYA010000190.1:0-515 GCF_018070245.1 Micromonospora sp. M61
CGCACCATCCGCGCTCACCTCACGCGTGACGTCACCAGCGGCACTACGGTCCACCGTCGTGCCGTCCGCGTAGGTCCACGTGCTGCTGCCGTCAGCCCCGTAAGCAATCGACACGTCCTGCGCCGGCTGCCCATCAGCCCCCGGCACCGTGCCGTGCGTCGGCTTGCCGTCGGCGGTGAACCGGTCGAACGTCGCGCCATCCGCGGTCACCTCGCGGGTGACGTCACCGGCGGCGTTGCGGTCGACGGTCGTGCCGTCGGCGTAGGTCCAGGTGCTCGAGCCGTCGGGGCCGTAAGCAATCGACACGTCCTGCGCGGGCTGCCCATCCGACCCTGGCACGGTGCCGTGCGTGGGCTTGCCGTCGGCCGTGAACCGGTCGAATGTCGCCCCATCCGCGCTCACCTCACGCGTGACGTCACCAGCGGCGTTGCGGTCGACCTTGGTGCCGTCCGCGTAGGTCCAGGTGCTGCTGCCGTCACTGCCGTAGGCGATGTCCACGTCCTGCGCCGGCTGCC
>NZ_JAGPYA010000191.1:0-385 GCF_018070245.1 Micromonospora sp. M61
GGACCGCCATGGCCAGGGTGAGAAGCGCGACCAGGGCGCGGAGGACGGGGGTACGCGAAGGCCGGGACATGGCGGGACTCCTGACGTACTCAGAGGGTGGTTTCGCCGTTGAGGCCGAAGAAGTCGTGCCATTTGGTGGCGCCGAGGAAGGTGGTGCCGGTGGAGAGGGCCACGTACACGTCGGCGAGCGAGCCGTGGGTGAAGGCCACGATGTCGTCGCGCCCGTCGCCGTTGAAGTCCCCGGACAGCAGGGTTTCCCCGTTGAGGCCGAAGAAGTCGTTCCACTTGACGGACGTACCGGTGAACGCGCTGCCGGTGGAGGTGGCCACGTAGACGTCGTTGAGGCTGCCCTGCGTGAAGCTCACGACGTCGTCCCGGCCGTCGC
>NZ_JAGPYA010000002.1:0-234370 GCF_018070245.1 Micromonospora sp. M61
GGCCTCGACGAAGTCGCCCACGAGATGAACACCCGCCCCCGCCAGACACTCGGCTGGGCAACCCCAGCCGAGCGCCTGGACCACCTCATCGCCACCTGACGATTGCACTCACCCCTTGACCCCAAGCGGCGTGTCGGGGCAATAACTTCATGATCAACCAGGCGGTCAGATCACCGCTTCGCCTGCGGGGGCCGGGGTTTCCGCGTCCACCCGGTGGGCTCTCACCTTGTGGCCGACGCTCGTGAGGCAACGGCCGCTGGGCAGGTCGAAGCGCCAGCCGTGCAGCTGGCAGGTGAGCTGGTCACCGTCGACGATGCCGAACCGGGTCAGGTCCGCCTTGAGGTGCGGGCAGCGCCGCTGCACAACCCAGTCGCCCAGGGTGATGTCCTCGGCGTCGGTGCTGCGCTCGTGCTCGTCGTACCAGCCCTCGGCGTACTGGAGACGCTCCTCGGAGAGGCACTTGAAGAACGCGTAGACGAACTCGTTGTACTGGCCGATCCGGGCCGCCGAGAAGCGGCAGGACAGGAAGAGCGAGTTGACCCAGTCCACCTCGTCGATGAAGAGCAGGTGCTCGATCAGCGACCGCTCGGTACGGAACCGGTAGCGGACCTTCTCGTCGGCGTACGGCCGGACCTCCTTGCCCGGGAAGTCCACCACGATCGACTCGACGCTCTCGCCGTCGTAGCCGACCAGGTCGAAGCGGACCGGGCCACCCACGCCCTTGGCGAGGTAGATCGACTCGTCCAGCAGCGGCTCGATGCGGCGCTTCATCTCGCCGAGGACGTCCACCTCGGGGTGCCGCCAGGATGCCTTCTCAGCCTCGATGACCGGGCGCTTACGCTCCCGCATCTCCTCCAGGTGGGCGACCTTGTTCGCGAAGAACTCCTCCACCGGCACCGGGTGGGTGGTGCTCGCGCCCTCGGTGGTGACCTCGGCGACGCTGCCCGGCAGCAGCACGATGCCGTTGGTGCCGCCGACCTTGGCGTACTCCGCCAGGAAGACGGACTGGTCGGGGAAGATGTTGCCCTCGTCGCCGTGGATGTCGTTGAACTGCCACAGCTCGTCGTCGAGGAAGCACGGCGGGCCGGCGATCGGGAAGACGTGGTCGGCCTTCAGGTCGTCGATGTAGCGCCACGTCCGGTCGAACTGCCGGTCACGCTTCTGCTTGCCGAACGCGGTCTTCGCCGCCTGCGGCAGCTCGTAGACCATCGGGTACCAGATCGCGCCGGAGAACTGGAGCAGATGCGCGTGCACGTGCCCCAACTCGGCGAAGACGCTCAGGTCGGTGGGGCGGGCGTCGTTCTGGTTGAGCAACCGCACCCCGTCGTGCTCGACCCAGAGCGAAGAGTCGCCGATCGGTCCATCGGTCGGGCTGGTCAGCGCCTGGATCATGATCTTGAGGCCGCCGGGCAGCTCCACGACCTGCTCGTTGGGCGCCCTCAGGAACTTGGTGAAACCAAGCGCCCGGAACTCGTCCTCCATCTCCGAGGTGGGGAACTCGGGGAGCAGGACCGTGGCGTCCTTGGAGATGAAGTCCCGCAGGTGCTTGGCGTCGAAGTGGTCCCGGTGCAGGTGGGACACGTACAGGTAGTCGACCTGGCCCAGAGTCTCCCAGTCGAGCAGGGAATTGTCCGGGAACGGGAACCACGAGGCGAAATAGGCCGGATTGACCCACGGGTCGCACAGAATGCTGCCCGCGGCCGTGTCGATCCGCATGCTGGCGTGCCCGGTTCCGGTCACTCGCACCGCACAGTCCCCCTCAAACAGACAATCAGGTGTACGCCAAACGCTACCGGAGGGAGTCTGACCGCCGCCCCGCGACGCCGGTAGTGCCGTTCGGCCCCGGGTGGGCAGGGCCTGACGGCCGGGAAACCCCCACCCCGCCGCGCCGAGCAGGAGGCGTGCCAGACTAACCAAAGATCCGATCGCGAGGGAAGGACCGACAGTGGCAGGAAGCGAGCCGGTAACGTCGCCAGACCAGCACAAGCCCGGGCACCGCAAGGCCGGGCAGATCGGCGCCGTGCTGTCCGCACTGGCGCTGCTGGCGATGATCTGCGGCAACCACGAGGGCAGGGTCGAGGACCTCTGGCTGATCGGCCTGGCCGCGCTGCTGCTGATCATCGTGATCGGCGACATCGTGCTTCGGCGCAACGGTCTGCGCTCCTGACCCGACCGACCGCCGGACGACCGGCCGACGACGCCGAGGGCCCGCCCCCACCCGGGGGACGGGCCCTCGTCCGTACGAGTCGGGGTCAGCGCCCGAAGAGAATGTCCTGCACGTCCTTGAGCGCGGCGTCGACCTCAGCCTCGAAGTAGCCGCCGGGCACCAGCCCGAACCGGAGCGTGTCCAGGTCCTTCGGGTCGACCGGCATCGGGTTGCGGCGCTGCATGCCGCCGAGCAGGGTCTCGAAGAACCGGTCCACCTGGTCCGGGTCGTAACCGCTGCCGAACCGGCGCACCTGGAAGCTGCGGCGGATCTGGTCGACCCGGTACAGATCGCTGCCGGGGGGGCCGGCCATCGGCGGACCACCCATCGGCGGACCACCCATCGGCGGGCCGCCCATCGGGGGGCCGGCCACGGCGGGCGGGCCGGCCATCGGCGGGCCACCGATGCCCTGCTGAGGCAGCTGCGGCGGACCGGCCGGGCCCCGGCGCATGTCGCGCAGGTCCCGCTCCGGCATCCGGATCTCGGCGGTCATGTCGGCCCGACCGTGTCGCCCGGCCTCGAAGCCGTCGAAGCGCGGCTCCTCCGGCGGATAGCCGCCGGGCGAGCGCTGGTCGTCCGGGCCGTACCCACCCGGTGAGCGCTGGTCGTCCTGGCCGTAACCACCGGGCGAGCGCTGGTCGTCCTGGCCGTAACCCGAGGGGCCGGCGGGGAGGCCGCGCGGCGGAACGCCGTGGCCACCCATCGGGCCGGGGCCCATCGGGCCGCCGGGACCCATCGGGCCAGGGCCGGCCGGGCCGCGCGGCGCGTCGTAACCGCCGCGGGGGGCGTCGTACCCACCGGCGAAGGCACCGGTCGGCTCGTCGTAGCGGCCGTAGCGGTCGGGCGGGCCGGCCTGCGCGGGCATCGGACGGGGCGGCATCGGCTGCGGAACCATGCCCCGCTCATCGCGCATCGGCGGCCCCATCCGGTCCGGTGGGCCCATCCGGTCACCCATCCGGGGGTCGCCACCGCGCCCGGCGCTGTTGCGCTCCTCCAGCTCGGCCAGCTGCCGCTCCACCCGGTCCAGGTGCAGGTCGACCTGCCACTCGTCGTAGCCGTTGAACCGGACCCGGAAGACGACGTCGTGGACCTCCTGGGAGGCCACCGGCGCGCCGACCTGTCGGCCGTCGAGTGTCGCCTCGACCCGGTCGAGGAAGGCATCCACCTCGTCGACCTTGTATCCCCGGCGGAGCGCCTTGCGCCGGAAACGCTGACCCTGACTCGCCACTATGTCTCCTGGTCTCGTTCGCCACGCCCGGTCACGCCGGTGCCTCTCCGGCGCGGTCGGTGTTGGTGTCGTTGTCCTCGGCGGCGGCGAGCTGACCACACGCGCCGTCGATCTCGCGACCTCGGGTGTCCCGTACGGTGGTGGACACCCCGGCATCGCGCAACCGCCGGACGAACTCCCGCTCCACCGGCTTCGGGCTCGCGTCCCAGCGGCTGCCCGGCGTCGGATTGAGTGGAATGAGGTTCACGTGGGTCAACTTGCCGGCCAGCAGCCGCCCGAGGAGGTCGGCTCGCCACGGCTGGTCGTTCACGTCCTTGATCATCGCGTACTCGATCGACACGCGACGGCCCGTCCGGGCGGCGTAGTCCCACGCTGCGTCCAGCACCTCGGCTACCTTCCAGCGCTGGTTCACCGGCACGAGTTCGTCGCGCAGATCATCATCGGGCGCGTGCAACGACAGCGCAAGGGTCACTGAGAGGTCTTCGCTGGCCAGTCGGCGGATGGCCGGAACCAGGCCGACCGTGGAAACGGTGATGTGCCGCTGGGACAGGCCGAGCCCCTCCGGAGCAGGGCTGACCAGGCGACGGATCGCACCGATCACACGGTTGTAGTTGGCCAACGGCTCGCCCATGCCCATGAACACGACACGCGACAGCCGCGGCGGGGAGCCGACCACCGCGCCGGAGGCCGCCACGCCGGCCATGTACACGGCCTGGTCGACGATCTCGGCGGTGGACAGGTTGCGGGTCAGCCCGGCCTGGCCGGTCGCGCAGAACGGGCAGGCCATCCCGCAGCCCGCCTGGCTGGAGATGCAGACGGTCACCCGGTCCGGGTAGCCCATCAGCACGCTCTCCACCAGAGCGCCGTCGTGCAGCCGCCAGAGCGCCTTACGGGTCGCGCCGTCGTCACACGCCAGCTCGCGCACCGGGGTGAGCAGGGTGGGCATGAGCTGCTCGGACAGCCGCTCCCGGGTCGCCGCGGGCAGATCGGTCATGGCCTGCGGGTCGCGGACCAGCCGCCCGAAGTAGTGATTCGAGACCTGCTTGGCACGGAACGCGGGCTCACCCAACTCGGTGACCAGCGCCTGGCGGCCGGCCAGGTCCAGGTCGGCGAGGTGCTTCGGCGGCATGGAGGCTCGGCGCGCGGCGGTGGCGCCCGAGATGGCGGGGATCAACGGCAGGCTCGTCATGGCTGGTCTAGTGTGTCACGCCGTCGGCGGCAGGTGCCGGTCCGGAGGTGTCGAACGGGCGGCGACCGCCGCAGCCAGATGACCGGAACGCCGTGATCATGCCTCAGTTCACCACCGGCACGAAGACGGCCAGCAGCAGGTAGGCCGTCGGCACCGCGAACAGGATCGAGTCCAGCCGGTCCATCAGACCGCCATGGCCGGGCAGCAGGTTGCTCATGTCCTTCACGCCGAGATCCCGCTTGATCATCGACTCGGCCAGGTCGCCGAGGACCGCCGCGCAGGAGACGGCCACCCCGAACACCGCACCCCACCAGGGGGCCACCTCGAACATCAGCCACAACAGCAGCGCACTGCCCAGGGCCGCCGCCGTGACCGAGCCGGCGAAGCCCTCCCAGGACTTCTTCGGGCTGATCGACGGGGCCATCGGGTGTCGCCCGAAGGAGACGCCGGCCGCGTACCCACCGGTGTCGGAGAGGACCACCGCGATCAGCGTGGCCAGGATGCGCAGTGGGCCGTCGTCGGGGGCCGCTGCGAGCAACGCCGCGAACCCGGCGAGGAACGGCACGTAGACCGCGATCAGGGTGGCGGCGGTGAGATCCCGTTGGAAGCCGGCCGGCCCGTCACCCAGCCGCCAGATCATGGTGCCCAGCACGGTGACCAGCAGCCCCAGACTGAGCGCGTCCGGGCCGGCGAACCAGGCCAGGCCCACGGTCAGCACGCCACCGGCGATCAGCGGCACCAACGGCGGGTGCGCGCCGCTGCGTCGGACCGCCCGGGCCATCTCCCACATGCCGACGGCGACGGCACCGGCGAGCACCAGCAGGAACGCCAACGGGTAGACCACCAGCGGCACCACGATCAACGCGCCGAGGCCGAGCCCCACGCCGATCGCCGCCGGCAGGTTGCGGCCGGCACGCCCGGTGCCCAACTGCTGGGTGGCCGGTCGATCGACACTGGCCCGGCGTCGGCCCTTCGTCCGCCGACCGGACGGCGGCTCCGGCTCGATCACCGGCTCCGGGTCCGGTGCGATCTCGGCCCCGATGGGCGCGAGCTGCGCGGTCGGGTAACCGGCGTCGTCGTCGTAGCGGACCGGTCCGTCGAACGGTGGCGGGCCGTCGTAACGGACGGGCTCGTCGTCCTCGCGAGGGTCGCGGTCGTCGAAACGGTCCCGGTCGTCCGGGCGGACGGCCCGGCCGCGCTCGTCGTACGGGTTCGGGTCCGCGTACGGCCGGGTGTGCGGGTCGGCGTACAGCTCAGGGCCAGCCGTGGGACGGCGGCTCCACTGGCCGGCCTCCAGGTCCTGCTCGGGCCACGGCAGTGCCACCGGGCGCTCGGCGCGGTCCCAGCCGCGAGGCTCGCTGCCGTAGGGGTCGGGGTGGGACATCACGCACCGCGACGAGGCGCGAGAACCACCACATGACGCAAGACCACAAGCATCCCCTACACGCGCGATGTTCCTCCGATTGACCGCCCCGACGGTCGGTCGATTCCCGGTGTTCACCGCCCGGTGGCCGGGAATCCTGCCGAGCCTACTGCACCCGCCGGATCGGCACGGCGGACGAGGCACGGCGATCGACATCGCCCCTGGCCGGCGGCCCGTCGCCGAGCGATACCCACCCATCCGGTACGCAGACCGCAGTCATGATCCGACTCGTCTCCCGCACGATCCGGGAAGAGCCTCAGGACCGTCCGGCTTCCCCGCTCACGTACGACACGAGGCCCGGCCCCGGTGGGGGTCGGGCCTCGGCGCATCTCACCCGAGCGACGGGCGGACGGTCACACCTCGAGCAGTTCGGTTTCCTTGTGCTTGACCAGGTCGTCGATGCTGGCGACGTAGCGCTGGGTCAGGTCGTCGAGTTCCTTCTCGGCGCGGCGACCGTCGTCCTCGCCGGCCTCACCGTCCTTGACGATCCGGTCCAGCTCTTCCTTGCCACGGCGGCGGACGTTGCGGATCGCCACCTTGGCCTCCTCGCCCTTGTGCCGGGCCACCTTGATCATGTCGCGGCGGCGCTCCTCGGTCATCTGCGGGAGCAGGATGCGCAACTGGTTGCCCTCGTTGTTCGGGTTCACCCCGAGGTCCGAGTCGCGGATCGCCTTCTCCATCGCATTGATCTGCGAGTTGTCGTACGGCTTGATGATGGCCATCCGCGGCTCGGGCACCGCGATGGACGCCATCTGGGTCAGTGGCGTGGGCGTGCCGTAGTAGTCGATGATGACCTTGGAGAACATGGCGGCGTTGGCGCGACCGGTACGGATGGCGCCGAACTCCTCCTTGGCGTGCTCAACCGCACGCTCCATCTTTTCCTCGGCCTCGAGGAGGGTGTCGTCGATCACCGGTCTCCTCGCCTCCTTCTGTGCTCGTGGTGGGCTCTGCTGAAAGTCGTCAGGACCGCCGCTGCCGTCGCCGTCGGCGGGGCTCAGGCGGTGATCAGGGTGCCGATCTTGTCGCCACCCACAGCGCGGATGATGGTGTCGTCACCCTGCGCGCCGAAGACCAGCATCGGCAGGCCGTTCTCCATGCAGAGGCTGAACGCCGCCGCGTCGGCCACCCGCAGGTTGCGGCGCAGCGCCTCGGAGAAGGTGATCGAGTCGAGCTTGCTGGCGGTGGGGTCGATCCGCGGGTCGGCGGTGTAGACGCCGTCCACGCCGTTCTTGCTCATCAGCACCACGTCGGCCCGGATCTCCAGAGCCCGCTGGGCGGCCACCGTGTCGGTGGAGAAGTACGGCATCCCGGCGCCGGCGCCGAAGATGACCACACGGCCCTTCTCCAGGTGCCGGATCGCCCGCAGGGGGATGTACGGCTCGGCGACCTGAGCCATCGTGATGGCGCTCTGCACCCGCGTCTCGATGCCTTCCTTCTCCAGGAAGTCCTGCAACGCGAGGCAGTTCATCACGGTGCCGAGCATGCCCATGTAGTCGGCGCGGGCCCGGTCCATCCCGCGCTTCTGCAGCTCCGCGCCGCGGAAGAAGTTGCCGCCGCCGACCACCACGGAGACCTGCACGCCGCGACGGACCACGGTGGCGATCTGCCGGGCGATGGCCTGGACGACGTCCGGGTCGACGCCGATCGCGCCGCCGCCGAACACCTCACCGGAGAGCTTCAGCACCACCCGGCGGGCGCGTCCCGGCGGCGGTGCCGTCGGATCGTCCACCGCCAGCGTCCGGTCACTCACAACCTGCGTCATCCGCCCCGCCCTTCCCCACGCGCACGCCCCGTGCGGCGCGTACCGCGAACCTGCCGCTGCCGACCCTATGTGACAAGGAGGCCGCGGTGCCTGTCACGTACACCGGCGGCCTCCTCGTCGACGTCTTCTGCCCACGGGCGCCCACGGCGCCCGGTGACGGCTCAGGCCTGGCCGACCTCGAACCGCACGAAGCGGGTGACCTCGATGCCAGCCTCGGCCAGCAGCTGCTTCACCGACTTCTTGTTGTCAGCGACGGACGACTGCTCGATCAGGACGTAGTCCTTGAAGAACGAGTTCACCCGACCCTCGATGATCTTCGGCAGGGCCGCCTCGGGCTTGTTCTCCTCGCGGGCGGTCTGCTCGGCGATGCGCCGCTCGGACTCGACGACCTCAGCCGGAACCTCGTCCCGGGTCAGGTACTTCGGCCGCATCGCGGCGATCTGCATGGCCACACCACGGGCGTCGGCGTCGCCAGCCTCGTCGGTCTTACCGGTGTACGACACCAGCACACCAACGGCCGGCGGCAGGTCCTGGGCCTTACGGTGCAGGTAGACGGCGGTGGTGCCCTCGACCCGGGCGAACCGGTTGAGCACCAGCTTCTCGCCGATCTTGGCCGACTGCTCCTGGATCAGGTCCGCGACGACCTTGCCGTCGAGCTCGGTGGCGAGCAGCTCCTCGGCGGTGTTCACGCCGGCGCGCTCGCCGTGCTCGACCAGCTGCTGGGCCAGCGCGATGAACGACTCGGTCTTGGCGACGAAGTCGGTCTCGCAGTTGAGCTCGAGCAGCGCCTTGCCGGAGTGGGCGACCAGGCCGTTGGCGGCCGTACGACCGGCCCGCTTGCCGACGTCCTTGGCGCCCTTGACGCGCAGGATCTCGATGGCCTTGTCGAAGTCGCCCTCGGCCTCGGTCAGCGCCTTCTTGCTGTCCATCATGCCGGCGCCGGTGAGGTCGCGGAGCTTCTTGACGTCCGCGGCGGTGATTTGGGACATGGCTCTCTCTTCGGTGTTGAGACGGCGTGTGGATGGTCAGAGGTGACGGTTACCCGGATCCGGGCGGATCGTGCCCGGCGTACCGTCGCTGCCCCCCGGTCGCGAAAACGGACGGCGGGCAGCGACGGTGCGATCACTCCGCGGTGGCGGCCGCCGGCTGCTCGGTGGCGGCCTGCGCCGGCTGCTCCGGGGTGGCGGCGGGCTGCTCGGTGGCGGCAGCGGCGGGCTGCTCGGCCGGGGCGGCCGGGGCGGCCGACTCGTCGGCCTTCTTCGGCTCCAGCAACTCGCGCTCCCACTCGGTCAGCGGCTCGTCGCTCGCGACACCCTCGGGCTTCTCGTCGTTGCCCCGGCGACGGCCGGAACGCGCGATCAGACCATCCGCGACGGCGGCGGCGACGACCTTGGTCAGCAGCTCCGCCGAGCGGATCGCGTCGTCGTTGCCCGGGATCGGGAAGTCGACCTCGTCCGGGTCACAGTTGGTGTCCAGCACCGCGATCACCGGGATGCCCAGCTTGCGGGCCTCGTCGACGGCGATGTGCTCCTTCTTGGTGTCGACGATCCAGACCGCGGCGGGAAGCTTCTGCATGTCCCGCAGACCACCGAGGGTGCGGGTCAGCTTGATCTTCTCGCGGGAGAGCTGCAGGGTCTCCTTCTTGGTGTAACCGGCGGCGGTGCCGCTGAGGTCACCCAGACCCTCCAGCTCCTTCATCCGCTGGAGCCGCTTGTACACCGTCTGGAAGTTGGTCAGCATGCCACCGAGCCAGCGGTGGTTGACGTACGGCTGGCCGACCCGGGTCGCCTGCTCGGCAATCGCCTCCTGGGCCTGCTTCTTGGTGCCGACGAACAGGATGCTGCCACCCTCGGCGACGGTCCCACGCACGAACTCGTACGCCTTCTCGATGTACTCGAGGGTCTGGCGCAGGTCGATGATGTAGATGCCGTTGCGCTCGGTCATGATGAAGCGCTTCATCTTCGGGTTCCAGCGCCGGGTCTGGTGCCCGAAGTGGACACCGCTCTCCAGCAGCTGGCGCATGGTCACGACGGCCATGGTTGGGGTACTCCTCAAGATCCCTGGTTGTCACGCCCGGCCGGTGGCCGGGCGTCCTGGCGCCTGGTCGCCGACCCATGGTGGACCCGATCAAGATCGGGACCAGGGAGGCCGTCGCTCCACGACGATTCGTGAAGAGGGCGCGCGAGGTCGACCGCACGAGGCGGTCGCCAGTTGGCCAGTGTACGCCCCTCGCCCGTTCAGCCGCCCCGGGGTGCGAAGTGCGCGGGATGCGCGGCGGGCGCACGGCGGGGCGGCGCGTTCGGCGATGATCGACTCGGTTTCCTGGAAACCGCGGCTTCGCGCCCATCCGGACACCGCGACTTCCTGAAAGCCGAGTCGATCAAGACGCGGCAGGCAGCGCCACGCACAGCTGGTGGCGCTCGACGGGTCAGCCGACAGCGAGCGCGGCCGCAAGGAAGAGCACCAGCCCGACCGTCAGGTAGGCCGTGGGCGGGCGGAGCCACCCCCGACCACCGTCGGAGAGCGCCAGACCGCCGGTCCGGAGCCCGTAGAGCCCAGTCGCGAAGATCGGCAGCCCGGCGACCAGGGCGATACCCACCACCACGTTCCCGGCGTCCACCGGGTCGCCGGTCACGCCCGCCAGCAGCACCCGCAGCGCGGGGACTTCGAAGATCAACACCAGCAGAGCGAAGAGTACGGCCAGCACCGGCCGGCGGGTCCGGTAGACGCCGTCAGCCACCGGGGGGTACGTCGACGGCTCCGTCGCGGGCAGGTCCGGGCGGGGACCGATCCCCGGCATCGGGCCGGTCGGCATCTCCAGCGGGTGTGGCGTGTCACCACCCCGGCTCGGCTCGATGATCGGGTAGCCAGCCAGCGGGGCGGGACGCACCTGGTCGGCGAGCACGGCAGCGGACGTCTCGGACGCCGGCAGGGCGTCCCTGGTGGCCTCCGGCAGGCCGGTGGTCAGCGGTGAACCAAGCCCGGTCGACTCGCGGGCGGCCCGTCGACCGGGCAGCTCACCGGAGACCTCCGACGGGTCCCGGTCAGCCCTCCGCGAGCGGGTCGCCCGATAACCGTCCGCTTCCGATCGCGCATCGCTCAACGGGTCGACCGCGCCGAATCGCCCCGATTCAGGCTCACTGGCGCCGAACCGACCAGGCGGGGCTTCCACGGCACCGAAGCGGCCCGAGTCCGGTTCGGGGGCGCCGAACCGGCCCGCGTCCACCGCGCTCAGCCGACCCGAGTCCGACTCAGGCGTACCGAAGCGGCCGCTCGCATCGACGGCGCCGAAGCGACCGGAGTCCGGCTCCCGGCGGCGACCGACGCCGGTGTCCTCGACGGAGCGGCTCTCGTCGGGGCCGCGCTGCTCGGGAACCTCAGTGTCCCGGTACCGCGATTCGCCCGTGCCGCGCCACTCCGACTCGCCGTAACCGCGACCCCGCTCATCGGGGTACCAGCGCGACTCCTGATCTTCCGGAAAGCTCCGTCGTCCGTCCACGTCAGGCACCGTATGCGACCGGCAGCCCGCGCGCCATCCGGCCCCAGCTCAGCGACACTGCAGGCACAACCTGTCCAGGATGTCGTCGTAGCACATCCGGGCATGATCGTCCGGTTGTCCACAGGACGCCCGTCGTCCACAGCTGGGCCGTCACCGGGGTCGCGAAACGCGCTCTCTGGCGGGCACCGTGCCGGCCATGACGAATCGGAACCAGGCGGTCGGCGCGTACGGCGAGCGGTGTGCCGCCCGGCACCTGACCGAGGCAGGGCTGCGCCCGATCGCCCGCAACTGGCGCTGCGCGGCCGGGGAGATCGACATCATCGCCTGGGACGGGCCGGTGCTCGCCTTCTGCGAGGTGAAGACCCGCCGGGGCGACAACTTCGGCACCCCGGCCGAGGCGGTCGTTCCGGCCAAGGCCCGCCGGCTGCGAGGGCTCGCCGCCCGTTGGCTGACCGAGACCGGCACGACCGCCGAGGAGGTGCGTTTCGACGTGCTGTCGGTGCGGCTGCCCGACGCCGGCCCGGCGCAGGTCGACCACCTCAAGGGCGCGTTCTGACATGCGCGCTCCCAAGGATCGGTGACGGCGCCATGAGCTACGCCAAGGTGCTCTCTGTGGGCCTGGTCGGGGTGACCGGTCACCTGGTCGAGGTGGAGGCCGACCTGGCCGCCGGCCTGCCGGCGGTGGCGATCTCCGGGTTACCGGACACCGCCCTGCACGAGGCCCGCGACCGCGTCCGTGCCGCCGTGGTCAACTCCGGCCAGCGCTGGCCCAACCGGCGGATCACCCTCAACCTGCTGCCCGCCACGCTGCCGAAGTTCGGCTCGGCCTTCGATCTCGCCATCGCCGCGGCGCTACTCGGCGGCTCCGGTGAACTGCCGCTGCTCCCCCTGGAGGGGGTCGTGGTCCTCGGCGAGTTGGGGCTCGACGGGACGGTCCGACCGGTGCGCGGCGTGCTCCCGATGGTCGCCGCCGCGGCCCAGGCCGGCGTCCGGCGGGTGATCGTGCCGGTCGGCAACGCCGCCGAGGCCGCGGTCATCCCGGGGGTACGGGTGCGAGCGGTGGACAACCTGCACCGGCTGGTCGCCTTCGTTCGCGACGGCACTCCGCTGATCGAGCCTCCGACGGCCGTCCCGGCACCGCTGGACGACGGACCGGATCTCGCCGATGTCGCCGGGCAACAGCTGGGTCGACGCGCCTTGGAGGTCGCCGCCGCCGGCGGGCACCACGTGGCCCTGCTCGGCCCTCCGGGTGCCGGCAAGACGATGCTGGCCGAACGGCTGCCGTCGATCCTGCCCGAGCTGGACGACGACGCGGCGCTGGAGGTCACGGCGCTGCACTCGATTGCCGGGCTGCTGCCGCCGGGCGGCCGGTTGCTGCGTCGCCCGCCGTTCCAGGCGCCGCACCACACCGCGACCGTGCCGTCGCTGGTCGGTGGAGGCTCGGGGCTGGCCCGGCCTGGCGCGGTGTCGCTGGCACACCGCGGGGTGTTGTTCCTGGACGAGGCCCCCGAGTTCAGCAAGGGCGCGTTGGAGGCCCTGCGCCAACCACTGGAAAACGGTCGCATCCAGCTGAGTCGCAGCGGGGGCGGCACCGTGTACCCGGCCCGGACCCAACTGGTGCTTGCCGCAAATCCATGCCCGTGTGCGAAGCCGTCCGGCGACGCGCACTGCGAGTGCACAGCGCTGGTCCGCCGCCGCTACCTGGGCCGGCTCTCCGGGCCGCTGCTCGACCGGATCGACGTACAGGTTCGGCTGATGCCGGTGCGGGCGGCGGAGTTGCTGGCACCCGAGGGCGACACCGAGCCGTCGGCGACGGTCGCCGCCCGGGTGGCAACGGCCCGGCAGGCTGCGGCCACCCGCTGGGCCGGTCTCGGCCGGCGGGTGAACGCCGAGGTGGACGGCCCGCACCTGCGCCGACCGCCGTGGCGGCTGCCCGCCCGGGTCACCGCCGAACTACGGGGCCGGCTCGACTCCGGCTCGCTGTCGGCGCGCGGCTTCGATCGGGTCATTCGGATGGCCTGGACCATCGCTGACCTGGACGGCCGGGATCGGCCGGACCTGGACGACGTGCGGGAAGCGATCCAACTCCGGACGGGAGAAGCGACATGAGCGCCGACGACGAACGGCGGCTGGCCCGGGTCGCCCTGACCTGGCTGGCCGAGCCGGGCACCCGCGCGGTGCACCGACTGGTCGAACGGCACGGCCCGGTGGCGACCCTGGACCTGCTGCTCGACGGCGGCAGCCCGGACGGTTGGCTGCACAGCACGGTGGCCGCCCGGACGGCGGCCGGCGACGCCCGGGCGGTGGCGGCCGAGGCGCTGGAGCGCGCGGACCGGCTCGGAGCACGCCTGGTCACGCCGGACGACGAGGAGTGGCCAGCCCAGGTCGCGGTCCTGGCCAACCTGCGCCTGCCGGATGTCACCCGGCGGGTGGACGTGGAGACCGCCCCGCCGCTCTGCTTCTGGGTACGCGGAAGCTGGCCGTTGGGCGAGGCCCTGGATCGTTCGGTGGCCGTGGTCGGGGCGCGGGCGGCCACCGGCTACGGGCAGCACGTCGCGACCGAGTTGGGTTACGGGCTCGCCGAGCGGGACTGGACGGTCGTGTCCGGTGGCGCGTTCGGCATCGACGCCGCCGCCCACCGGGGTGCCCTCAACGCCGGCGGCCTGACCGTCGCGGTGCTCGCCTGTGGGCTGGACCGGCCGTACCCGATGGGCAACGCCGCACTCTTCGACCGGATCGCCGACACCGGGTTGCTGGTCAGCGAGTGGCCGCCCGGTGCCGAACCGCTGCGACCCCGGTTTCTGATCCGCAACCGGGTGATCGCCGGAGGCACCCGGGGCACCGTCATGGTGGAGGCGTCGGCACGCAGTGGCGCGACGCAGACCGCGCGGCGAGCCATCCACACCAACCGGGTGGCCATGGTGGTGCCTGGGCCGGTGACCTCGGCGATGTCCGTCGGTGCGCACGAGCTGCTGCGCGAGTTCCCCGACAAGGCCCGGCTGGTCACCGGGGTGGCGCACGTGCTGGAGGAGGTGGGCCGGATCGGCGCGGACCTGGCCCCGCCGGCGCGAGGCCCGCAGCAGCCGGCCGACGCGCTCGACGACGACGCGCGGTCACTCCTGGAGGCGCTGCCGCGGCGAGGCGTGATGGGCGTGGACCGCCTCGCCGCCCGCGCGGGTGTCGACGTGCGGACCGCGTTGCGCAAGTTGTCTCTCCTGGAGGAGTTGTCCATGGTGGTTCGTCGCGACGGCGGTTACGCCCTCATCCCGCGCTCCCGACCGAAGCGCACGACGGCGGCGACGACGTCCGGGTCGGCCTGAGGGCGCCAGCGCGGGGGCACTGAGATGTCGCTCCTACCGGTACGGTGCCCGGTCATGGGTGCTGTCAAGCCGTGGCACATCACGGTGCTGTGCTGTCTCTTCACGTCCGCCGTGCTCATTGCCGGCCTGGTGGTGGTGCTGATCAGGAGGTCCAACAGGCGATAGTCGAGGCCCGACGAACACCGGCACCGTGGGGGCCGGTGATCCTCGTCGCTCGGCCGTAGGCTGGTGCCGTGCCAGCTGCCAGTGAAGGTGCCGGGGCCGATGGCCCGGTCCGCAAGTTGGTGCAGCCACGATGAGCCGGCCGGACCGGGGCACCCGGGCCATGCACCAGGCACTACCGCCCGAGCTGCGTGACGCCGTGGACGACTTCGCCGAGCACCTGTCCCGGGTGCGTAACCGGTCGGCGCACACCGTCCGCGCGTACGTCACCGATCTCGTCTCGCTGCTCGACCACGCCGTCCGGATGGGCTGCGTCGACCTGGCCGAGCTGGACCTGTCGGTGCTGCGCAGCTGGCTGGCGAAGCAACGCACCACCGGTGCGGCCCGCACCTCGCTGGCCCGCCGGGCCGCGTCGGCACGGGCGTTCAGCGCATGGGCGCACCGGGCCGGGCTGCTCTCCGCCGACGTCGGTGCGGCGCTGGCCAGTCCGCGTGCGCACCGCGAGCTGCCCAGCGTCCTACGCGCCGATCAGGCCGCCGCCCTGGTCGAGGCGCCGGCGCGGCAGGCACCACCCGTGGGTTCAGCTCCCACCAACCCGCCGGCACGGCAGGCACCGCCCGTGGACCCAGCTCCCACCAACCCTCCGGTGCGGCCGGCGCCGTCCGTAAGCCCAGCTCCCACCGACCCATCTCCCGGGCCGACACCGGGCGCGGCGCAGACGGCCGAGGCCGAGGCCGTGCCGCTGCGCGACCGGGTGCTGCTGGAGTTGCTCTACGCCACCGGTGTACGGGTCAGCGAGGCGTGCGGGTTGGACGTCGGGGACGTCGACCACGGTCGACGGGTGATCCGCGTGTTCGGCAAGGGCGGACGGGAGCGCGCGGTGCCGTACGGGGTGCCCGCACAGCGGGCGTTGGACGAATGGCTGCGCCGGGGCCGTCCGGCGTTGGTGGGTGCGCGTTCCGGGGACGCGCTGCTGTTGGGTGCCAGGGGTGGCCGGCTCAACCCGACGACGGCCCGTCAGATCGTCGGTGCGTACGCCGAGGCCGCCGGCCTGCCCCGGACGAGCCCGCACGGTCTGCGCCACTCGGCGGCCACCCACCTCCTGGAGGGCGGCGCGGACCTGCGGGCCGTGCAGGAGCTGCTCGGCCACGCGTCGTTGGCCAGCACGCAGATCTACACGCACGTTTCTGTGGAGCGGCTGCGTGCCGCCTACCGTCAGGCCCACCCGCGCGCCTGATCAAGGGCCGGAGGGCGGGGGCCCTGGCGGTTACGATCATCACGTGAGCGTCCCGCAGCCCCCTGAACCCATTCCGGGCGCCCGCCTGCTCTTCTCCCTGGACCCGGCGGTCAGCCACCTCAACCACGGCTCGTTCGGCGCGGTCCCGATCGGGGTGCAGCGGGCCCAGCAGCGGCTGCGTGACGAGATGGAGGCCAACCCGCTGCGCTTCTTCACCCAGGGCCTGGTCGACCGGATCGCGCACACCCGCCGGCACCTCGCCGGGTTCCTGGGTGCCGACCCCGACGGCAGCGCCCTGGTGGGCAACACCACGACCGGCGTCGCCGTCGTGCTCCAGTCGCTGGGTCTGCAACCCGGCGACGAGGTGCTCAGCACCGACCACGGGTACGGGGCGGTGAGCCTGGCCATCCAGCGCGAGTGCCGTCGCACCGGAGCGGTCAGCCGGGTGCTGCCGATCCCGCTGGCCGCGAGCGACGAGCAGCTCGTGCAGATCATCCGCGAAGGCCTGCGCCCCGGGCGGACCCGGGTGCTCGTCGTCGACCAGCTCACCTCTGCCACGGCCAAGCTCTTCCCGACCGCCGCGATCGTCGGGGTGGCCCGCGAACACGGCGTACCGGTCCTGGTCGACGCCGCACACGCCCCGGGGATGCTGTCCACGACGGTGGCCAGCATCGGCGCGGACTTCTGGGTGGGCAACCTGCACAAGTGGGCGTACGCCCCGCGCGGGACCGCCCTGCTGGCGGTGGCACCGCAGTGGCGGGACCGGATCGAGCCGCTGGTGGTGTCCTGGGAGCAGGAGTCTGGTTTCCCGGCCCGGGTCGAGTGGCAGGCGACCCTCGACTACACGTCCTGGCTGGCCGCTCCGGCGGGTCTGTTCACGCTGCGCAGTCTCGGCGTCGACCGGGTGCGGGCGCACAACACCGCGCTCGCCGCGTACGGCCAAGGGGTGGTCGCGGACGCGCTGGGGGTGCCTCCCGCCCAACTGCCCGACCCCGGCGGGCCGGAGGTGTCTCTGCGCCTCATTCCGTTGCCGGCCGGCTTGGCCGCCACCATCGACGCGGCGCGGGCGTTGCAGGCGCGGATCGGCGAACGGCTCGCCGCCGAGGTGGCGGTGATGAGCTGGAACGGCCGGGGGTGGTTGCGCCTCACCGGTCAGGTCTACAACACCGCCGACGAGTACGAGCGGCTGGCCGTGCGGCTGCCGGCCCTGCTCGCCCAGCGCTGACTCGCCGAGGCCTGCCTCATTGACCGGCAGCGGAGGGCCGGCCTGATTAACCGGCAGCAGTCGCACCGGGCCGAGGCCGAGCAGTGCCAGCGGGTCCAGATAGTCCGTGCCACGGCGCAGGCCCCAGTGCAGGCACGCCGCGGCCGGGCAACCCGGGTGTCCGGGGAGCAGCTCGCCCAGCGGCGTGCCGGCGGTGACCTGCTGGCCGGGACGTACGGCCGGTCGGACCGGCTCGTGGGTGGTTCGCAGCCCGTCGGCGTGCCCCACGGTGATCACCGGTCGCCCGGCCACCAGACCGGCGAAGAGCACGGTGCCCGGACCGGCGCTTCGGATCACCGTTCCGGCCGGCGCGGCCAGGTCGACGCCCCGGTGACCGGGCAGCCACGGCCGGGGCGGCGGGTCGAATCGGCGTACCGGGCGAGACGGCCCGTCGAGCGGCCAGCGGAACCGGCCCGCAGGCTCCGGGGAGGACGGCAGGGCCGCCGCGACCGGCACGGTCGGCGTCGGTGGTTCGCGGGGTGTCGCCTCGACCAACCCGCAGAGCTGGACGATCAGCGCGAGGGCAAGCGCGGCGCGGAGCAGCCCGGCATGGCGGACCGGGCCGGTGCGCGGGACGGGTGGGGGTCGCATGACGGCAGCCTCCGACCGAAGCCGGGTCGTCCGCCAGCCCGGCCTGCGGACCTGTGGACAACCAGAGGTCCTGTGGACGACCACCCAGTGATGCCGAGGATCTGCTACGACCGGTCAGGTCACCACCACTGCTCGTTCGAGCCGGTCTCGTAGTCGTACTCCTCGACGTGGTCCCACTCCTTCCCCGGTCGCCTTCTGGTAGGCGTCGGAGGGGACGTCGAGGATCGATTCCGCATGAGCGGCCCCGACGGCGGTGAAGCGCTCGAACGCTGCGGGATCCGCCAGCACGGCTGCCATGGCCGCTGGTCCCGCCACCACCACCGCGCACCGCGCATACAGGAAGTCGTCATCGGACAGTCGGTCGGCGCCGGGCAGGACAGCCTGGGCCAGCACCCGACGGTCCAGTTGGTGGAGCTTGAACGCCAGCGCCTCGGCGAAGTCGATGATCCGCTCCACCGGCTGCTCCGACAGCACCGAGGTCAACCGCTCGTACGGACGGTCGTCCTGGACCTCCGGCTGACCGCCCAACATGTCGACGAGCCGCCAGAATTCCTCATCTGCGAGCACTGGGAGCCTCCACCGGGACTGTTCGGCCGAACCGGCGCCAGTCTCCTCCTCCCCCGCTGACCTCACCCCACCGTCCCCCGGGCCATGTTCGTGCTGCCAGGGAGGGCCTAGGCTGGTCCGCGTACGGCGGGTGCCGCCGTGTGGACCGGGGAGGCCCAGGCATGACCACTGTCGATGACCGGACGCCGACGGTGGCCGACGTGAGCGGCCCGTCCCGGCTCGCGGAGCCGGACGAGGCGATCAGCGCCGAGGAGTTGCAGCTCGCCGCCCGCAACCACGGCATCCCGTTGGAAGCGCTGCGCTACGACGTCACACCGGCCGGGCTGCACTACCTGCTGATCCACTACGACATCCCGGACGTCGACCCGGCGGCGCACACGCTGACCATCGGCGGCGCGGTGGACCGTCCGCTGACGGTCACCCTCGCCGACCTGCGTGAACGGCCACGGGTCACCCAGCAGGTGACCCTGGAGTGCGCCGGCAACGGGCGAGCCCTGCTGCACCCCCGGCCGGTCAGCCAGCCCTGGCTGGTCGAGGCGGTCGGCAACGCCGAGTGGACCGGCACCCCCCTCGCTCCGCTGCTGCGGGAGGCAGGCCTCGGGCCGGACGCGGTGGACGTGGTCTTCACCGGCGCCGACCACGGCGTCGAGCGTGGGGTCGAGCAGGACTACCAGCGGGCCCTTCCGGTCGCCGACGCGCTGCGCGAGGAGGTGCTGCTGGCGTACGAGATGAACGGCGCTCCCCTGCTGCCGCAGCACGGCGCCCCGCTTCGGCTGATCGTGCCGGGCTGGTACGGCATGGCGCACGTGAAGTGGCTCCAGTCGGTCGAGATCCGCACCGAGCCGTTCGAGGGCTACCAGAACGCCGTCGCGTACCGGGTGCGCACCGACGCCGACGACCCGGGCGTTCCGGTCACCCGGATCGAACCCCGCGCGCTGGTCCGCCCGCCCGGCTTCCCCGATTTCATGTCCCGCCGCCGGGTGCTGCGGCCCGGGCCGTGCACGGTGGACGGTCGGGCCTGGTCGGGGCACGCGCCGGTGGTCTCCGTGGAGGTCACCACCGACGGTGGGCAGAGCTGGGTGCCGGCCGAGTTGGACCCGGCGGACGGCGGCGACTTCGCCTGGCGGCGGTGGCGCTACGAGTGGTCCGCCACGCCGGGCCGGCACGTACTCGGTGCCCGGGCGACCGACGCGTCGGGTCGCACCCAGCCGGTCGAGCAGCCGTGGAACCGTGGCGGCTTCGCCAACAACCTGGTGCAGCGGGTCGAGGTCGTGGTGCCGGCCGAGTGAAGAGGTGCCGGCCGAGTGATCGGCGGCAGCGGGGGTCACACCGCGGGTGGGGGCCCGTGGTGCGGCCGACCGGCGTGGGTGCGGTCAGCCGCCGAAGCCGGAGTCGGCGGGCAGCGAGATGTCGGGCTTCTCCAGCTCTTCGACGTTGACGTCCTTGAAGGTCATCACCCGGACGTTCTTCACGAAGCGGGCAGGACGGTACATGTCCCACACCCAGGCGTCGTGCATCTCGACCTCGAAGTAGACCTCGCCGTCGGAGTTGCGCACGTGCAGGTCGACCTGGTTGGCCAGGTAGAACCGACGTTCCGTCTCCACCACGTACGAGAATTGGCGGACAATGTCGCGGTACTCCCGGTAGAGCTGCAGCTCCATCTCGGTCTCGTACTTCTCGAGATCTTCCGCGCTCATCGCACTCCGCCTTCCATGGCCACATCTTCCCCCACCGGCGCCGGAGGCCGAGGCTGCTCGCCCAACGCCACGCCGACGGTACCCCCTGACGCCCAGGAGCGCTCCATCGGCTCTTCCAGCGCGTGGCCGCCGGGCCGTCGGGCCCGCGGCGGCCGGCCGTCGCGGCCGGAGACCGCGGCGACATTGACGTACGAGAACCGGTGCTCCCGGCACGGCCCGTGCTCCCGCAGCGCAGCGGAGTGCTCCGGGGTGATGTAACCCTTGTGCTCGGCGAAGCCGTACGCCGGGAACACCCCGTCCAGCTCCACCATGATCCGGTCCCGGGTGACCTTGGCGAGCACGCTGGCCGCCGCCACACACGCCGCGACCCGGTCACCCTTCCACACCGCCAGGCCGGGCACGCCCAGGCCGTCCACGCCGAAGCCGTCGGTCAGCACGTACTCCGGGCGGGTGGTGAGGGAGGCGAGCGCCCGACGCATCGCCGCCAGGTTGCACACGTGCAGCCCCCGGGCGTCGACCTCGTCCGCGGGGATGACCACCACGGCGTACGCGAGTGCCCGGTCCACCACCTCCGCGTACACCCGTTCCCGGCTCGCCGGGGTGAGCAGCTTCGAGTCGGCCAGCCCCTCGATCTCGCCGCGCCGCCCCTCGGGCAGCACCGCCGCGGCGGCGACCAGCGGACCGGCACACGCGCCCCGGCCCGCCTCGTCCGCGCCGGCGACGTGCCGGAAGCCGCGCCGCTGGAGCGCTCGCTCCAGGGCGTACAGGCCGGCCTCGCGGCGCACGACGGTGCGCGGCGGGGTCAGCACGACGCCTCGCCCTGGCCCGCGCCGGTCGACTGCCCCAGCCGGGTCAGCAGGACGGGCAGCTCGGGGGGATAGAACCGCTCACCGCTGACCGCCAACTCGGCGGGAAGCCACCAGCGGTGATCGGCGATGCTGCGCTGCTCGACGTCGTTGAAGCCCGTGGTGTCCACCTGCCAGGACTGCACCCGGACAAGGAAGAAGTCCTGTTCCTGGCGGTACCAGGTGCCGTCGAACGTGAACTCGGTCGTGTCGCACCAGACCGGCTCGCCCAACTCGGCCGGGTCGAGCCGCAACCCGGTCTCCTCGGCCAGTTCCCGTGCCGCGCCGGCTGCCGGGGACTCCGCCGGGTCGAGCCCACCGCCGGGGGTGAACCAGTAGCGGTGCCCTGGTCGGGCCGGGTCGAAGCCCTCGAACAGCAGGACCCGGCCGGCCGCGTCGACGAGCAGCACGCGGGCGGCGCGTCGAGGGGTGTAGGCACGGTCGGCACTGCTCGCGGCTGCGGGGCTCGCAGGCTCACTCCTCGCGCTCACGGTCACCGCCCCAGCCTGCCAGACCGGCGGCGGATCGCCCACGCCCCGGGCGGCCTACGGCTTGGGAATGCCGTCGAACTGGTCCGGCACGGTCAGCCAGGTGGCCCGACTCACCGGCCAGAAGACGGTGAACGCCCGACCGACGACGTCGTCCTCGGGGATCGTGGCCTCGGTGATGTTCTGCCCGGACTGCTGCCAGTGCTCCAGGGAGTCGCCGGAAGCCGAGCGGTGGTCGCCCATCACCCACAGCCGGCCCTTCGGCACGGTGATGTCGAACTCCTGATCGGCGGGCTTGTCGCGGATGCCGTCCATCGAGAAGATGTACGGCTCGTCCAACGACTTGCCGTTGATCATCAGCCGTTCCTCCGGGTCGCAGCAGACCACGTGGTCACCGGGGACGCCGATCACCCGCTTGATGAAGTCCTCACCGTCGGGGTTGCCGCTCCAGGCGGTCGGAGCCTTGAACACGATCACCTCGCCGCGGTGCGGCGATCGGAAGTCGTAGACCAGCTTGTTGACCAGCACCCGATCGTCGATCTTGAGAGTGTTCTCCATGGACGGGGAGGGGATGAAGAAGGTCTGCAGCACGAAGGCGCGGACCAGCACCGCGACCAGGATCGCCACACCCAGCAGGATCGGCAGCTCCTTCCAGAAGGAGCTGCGCGGCTTGTCGGTCTGCTCGTCAATCACGCCAAGGAGCCTACGTTGCCGCACTGGACGCCACCGACCGGAACGCGCGGGAACCACGCAGTGCGGCTACCAACGGGAGTATCAGCAGCACACCGCCCTGCGGGGTCGGTTGCACCGGGGGTGCGCCGGGGGAAGCCGTCGCCGGCGCGGACACGTCGTCGAAGGTCGACGGCACCGACAGCGAAGTCCACCGCGACTGGGGCCAGACCACGATGAAGGCCCGGCCGACCACGTTGTCGATCGGCACCGGACCCTGGCAGCGCGCATCCTGCGAGACCTCGCGGTGGTCACCCATCACGAAGATCTGACCGGGCGGTACGACGACCTCGTCGAAGCGCCGGGAGCGGCACTCCGCCGGGTTGGGCGGCAGGTCCAGCGGGGAGTCCCGTAGCACGTACGGCTCGTTGAGCGGCGTGCCGTTGACGGTCACCCGACCCTGGCTGTCGCAGCACTTGACCCGATCGCCGGGGAGACCGATCACGCGCTTGATGAAGTCCTTCTCGCCGGGACGACTCACCCCGACCAGGTCACCGACGGTGCGGGTGAGCTTGCCGGCGACGCCGGGCGCCGGCTGCTCGTCGACCTGCGGCGCCCAGCGGTCGGTGCCCCGGAAGACCACCACCTCGCCGCGTTGCGGGTCGCGTACGTCGTAGACGACCTTGTTGACCAGCACCCGGTCCCCGATGAGGAGCGTGTCCTCCATCGAGCTGGACGGGATGAAGAACGCCTGGAGCAGGAAGGTGCGGATCAGCACCGCGAGGCAGAACGCGACCACCAGCAGCAGCGGGAGCTCCTGCCAGAGGGGCATCTGGCGGCGGGCACGGCGAGCCCGCCGGCGCCACGGATCGACGGTGCCGTCCTCGTCAAGCGTCTGCACCACGCCACTCCCCGGTCCACAGAAGCACTACCGCCCGGGAGCCTCGTCGAGGCTCCACGGGCGGTAGTGGACGGCTGCCCGCCACGTGGGCGGGGCCGCCGCCTCGCTGCGCCCGTACGACCAGGGTAGTGCGGTCTGGTCGGTACGGCATACGCACAGCTCAGGCGGCGTGGTGAGCGGGAAGTCAGCTGGGCTGCTTCTCCCGCTTCTCCTTGATCTTGGCCTTCTTGCCGCGCAGCTCGCGCAGGTAGTAGAGCTTGGCGCGGCGCACGGCACCGCGGGTCACGATCTCGATCCGGTCGATGCCCGGGCCGTTGATCGGGTAGGTCCGCTCGACGCCGACGCCGAAGCTGACCTTGCGGACCGAGAAGGTCTCGCGCAGACCGTCACCCTGGCGGCGGATCACGACGCCCTGGAAGATCTGGACACGGGACCGGTTGCCCTCGACGACGCGGGCGTGCACCTTGACGGTGTCACCGGCCCGGAAGTCGGGAAGGTCGGTCCGCTTCGACTGGGCGTCAAGGGCGTCCAGGATGTTCATCGCTGCGTCCTCGTAAGGCTCACGGCGCACCGTCACTCGGTGCGCGGGTGGGTGATTCTGATCCCCGGGTGGTGTCGGCGGGCCGACCCCGGTCGGGGATCCTCGCAGCCGCCCGCGGGCGCGGACGGATGCGGCAACCCCCCTACTTTGCCACATCCCCCGCCGGCAGCTGAAATCCGGCCTGGTCCAGGGCCGCGATGTCCCGTTTGTCGAGCCGATCGGCGGGCAGCGCGGCGAGCAGGTCAGGGCGGCGGGCGGCGGTGCGCAGCAGACCCTCTTCGCGCCGCCAACGGGCGATCCTGCCGTGGTCACCGGAGCGGAGCACCTCGGGCACGTCGTGCCCGCGCCAGCTCGGCGGCTTGGTGTAGATCGGTGCCTCCAGCAGCCCGTGCGCGTGCGACTCCTCGTCCAGCGAGCCCGCGTTGCCCAGCACCCCCGGCAGCAGCCGGGTGACCGCCTCCAGGATCACCAGCACCGCGACCTCGCCACCGAAGAGGACGTAGTCACCGAGCGAGACCTCGGTGACCGGCATCCGGGTGGCGGCGTGCGCCAGAACGCGTTGGTCGATGCCCTCGTACCGGCCGCAGGCGAAGAGCAGATGCGACTCGGCGGCCAGCTCGTGAGCCATGGCCTGGGTGAACGGGGCACCGGCCGGCGACGGCACCAGCAACCGGGGTGGCGGAGCCTCGGCCGGCGCGAGCGCGTCCAGCGCCTCACCCCACGGCTCCGGACGCATCACCATCCCCGGCCCGCCGCCGTAGGGAGTGTCGTCGACGGTGCGGTGCACGTCGTGGGTCCAGGTCCGCAGGTCGTGCACGGCAAGCTGGAGTACGCCGTTGGCCCGCGCCCGCCCGATCAGCGACAGGTCGAGCGGGGCGAAGTATTCCGGAAAGATCGACACGACGTCGACGCGCATAGCGGGGTGATCCTAGAGATCGAGCAGTCCGGCTGGCGGGTCGACGATCACACGTCCACCGGCCAGGTCGACCTCCGGGACGATCGCCCGGACGAACGGGATCAACGCGGTACGTCCCTCGGGGCGCCGCAGCACCAGCAGGTCCGAGGAGGGCGCGTGGTCGATCCGGGCCACCTCGCCCAGCCGCTCACCGGTCGGGGTGACCACGGCCAGCCCGACGAGCTGGTGGTCGTGGAACTCCTCCGGGTCGTCCGGCGGGGTCACATCGGCGCTGTCCACCACGAGCAGGGTGCCGCGCAGCGCCTCTGCGGTGTTGCGGTCCGGGATCCCAGCGAACGCGATCAGCACCCGGCCCTGGTGGAAGCGGGCTTCCTCGATGGTCAGCTCCGCCGGAACCCGGAACGGAACGCCGGGCTCGTCTTCCGAGGCTGTGGGCGGGGGCATCGCCCCCGGCTCAGTGCGCAGCACGGTGCTGCGCGGGGCTGTGGTCGGGGGCATCGCCCCCGGCTCAGTGCGCAGCACTGTGCCGGGGGCGAACCGTGCTTCGGGCTCGTCGGTCCGCACTTCCACGGTGACCTCACCGCGGACGCCGTGCGGCTTGCCGATCCTGCCAACGACGAGCTGCATCAGTACGAGTCGACGATGTCGACGCGTACCCCGCGCCCGCCGATGGAGCCGATCACCTGGCGCAGCGCCTTGGCGGTCCGGCCGGACCGCCCGATCACCGTGCCGAGGTCCTCGGGGTGCACGCGGACTTCGAGCCGCTTGCCCCGACGGGAATCGACCATCCGCACCCGGACGTCGTCCGGGTGGTCGACGATGCCCTTGACCAGGTGCTCCAACGCCGGACGCAGAGGCATGTCAGGCCTGCTCACCGGCGTCGGCAGCGGCGGCCGGAGCCTCAGCCTTCGGAGCCTCGGCCGGAGCCTCGGTCTTCGCAGCCTCAGCCGGAGCCTCAGCCTTCGGAGCCTCAGCCTTGGGCGCCTCGGCCGGAGCCTCAGCGGTCTTGGCGGCCTTCTTGGCCGGCTTGGCCGGCGTCTCCGGGGCGAGCCCGGCGGCGGCCTTCGACTCAGCCTCGTACACAGCCTTGCGGTCGGCCCGCTCGGGGGCGACCAGGAGCGGCGGCGGGGCCGGCAGGCCCTTGTACTTCTGCCAGTCACCGGTCAGCTCCAGCAGCCGCTGCACCGCCTCGCTCGGCTGAGCGCCGACGGACAGCCAGTACTGGACCCGCTCCGACTTGACCTCGATGATCGAAGGGTCTTCCTTCGGCTGGTAAATCCCGACGAACTCAATCGCCCGACCGTCACGCTTGGTGCGCGAGTCGGCGATGACGATGCGGTACTGCGGGTTGCGGATCTTGCCCATCCGCAGGAGCCGGATCTTTACGGCCACAGTTGTTTCGCTCCTGTTGCGATCTCACCGGCCCGTGCGGGCGGTGTGCATGGGTGAGCGCCGACCGGACCCGTGGGGTTGGGCCGGAGACTACTCGGTGGACTAGCGACGTGCCCGGGTTAGAGGGCGCCGGACGCGCGCCGGATACCAGCGACCCATTCTGCCAGATCCGATGCCGATCGCACGCATCGGACCCGGACACCGCGTCACCGGTGACGCGGGACACCTCTCAGCGCACCGGCGGACGGTCCCATCCAGGTGGAAGTTCATCCGGTACGTCCCAGTCTGGCGGGGGTGTGAAGTCGCACCAGGTGCCGTCGAACGGGAACTCGCCGGCCTCGGCGAGCGCGATCACCCGCTCCCCCTCGGCGCGGACCGCCTTCTCGTCGGTCACCCAGTAGTCGTCGCCGAAGGCGAGCCGCTCGACGAACTCGTCCTCGTCCTTCCAGTCCCAGCTGAGGTCCGGTCGCACCACCACGTCCAGGTCCTGGTCCACCACGTCGACGCCGGCCACCGGACCGTCGTCCCAGCGGACACCGGGCTCCTCCAGGTTGACGTACCAGTTGGCGAACCGGCCCTGCGCGTCGCGGAACCACCAGACGGAGTGCGCCGCCCCGGTGGGCAGGAACTTCAGCAGCGGCGGCCCGTTCCAGCGCCCGTGCGCCAAGCGGTACGACGACGAGATCCACTGGGCGAACGGCATCGCCCGCATCCCCAGCCCGGCCTCGGTCACCTCGTGGGCCACCGGGGAGTCGCGGGCGATCCACACCAGCAGACCCCGGTCGTCGTCGCTGACCACCCGGCCCGGCCGGACCCACCCGATCCGACCGTGCCGCACGTTCCGATGCATGATCAACCGACCCGGCTCGAAGCGCACCGCACCCACCTTCGGGTTGTTCTTCCTCTGCCGCCGGCGTGGAGAAGGATGCCCAGGCGCGCCGGCCCAGGCGTCCCTACACCTCAGTAGGCGCGGGCGAGGATGGCGATCAGGTCGGGCTCGTCCTCGGAGTCCGGTACCGAGCCGTCGGCGCGCAGCAGGCAGCGCACCGTGACGCCCTGACCGTTCGCCTCGGCCTCGCCGGCCACGCCGACCGCCGACCACGGCACCCGTGCCCAGCCGTTCGCGGCGGCCTCGATCGCCTCGGCCAGCGTGGCGACCTCCACCGTGCGCGACTCGCGGTTGGCCAACGCCTGGTCGTGCAGCACCTGCTGGTCCGTCTCCAATGCGGCCAGCACAGCGGCGACCACGTCGGCCACCGGCGTCGGGGACTTCGAGCCGTCGGTGCGGCGCACCACCGTCGCGTTGCCGACGGCCAGGTCCCGGGGGCCGACCTCGACGCGTACCGGATAGCCACGCAGCTCGGCGTCGACGGCCCGGCGGCCGAAGGCGGTGTCGGTCCGGTCGTCGAGCGCGACCCGGACACCGGCGTCACGCAGGCCGTCGCGCAGCTTGGCCGCCGCCTCGGCGACGCCCTCGCCGTCCTTGACGATCATGACGTACGCCTGGATCGGGGCCAGCCTCGGCGGCACGCGCAGACCGTTGTCGTCGCCGTGCGCCATGATCAGGCCACCCAGCATCCGGGTGGACGTGCCCCAGGAGGTGGTCCAGGCGTGCTCCCGGCCGCCCTCCTTGGACGAATAGCTGATGTCGAACGCCTTGGCGAAGTTCTGGCCCAGCTCGTGGCTGGTGCCCAACTGCAGCGCCTTGCCGTCACCCATCATGCCTTCGCAGGTGTACGTGGCCGTCGCCCCGGCGAACCGCTCGCGCGTCGTCTTCAGGCCCACCACCACCGGAATGCCGATGACGTTGACCATCAGGTCCTCGTACGCCTCGTGCAGGATCTTCCGCGCGTACGCCCGGGCGTCCTCACGGGTGGCGTGCGCGGTGTGCCCCTCCTGCCAGAGGAACTCGCTGGTACGCAGGAAGAGCCGCGGGCGCAGCTCCCACCGGACCACGTTCGCCCACTGGTTGAGCAGCAGCGGCAGGTCCCGGTACGAGTCGATCCACTTGGCCATGAACTCGCCGATGACCGTCTCGCTGGTCGGGCGCACCACGATCGGCTCGGCGAGCGGCTTGCCGCCACCGTGGGTGACCACGGCGAGCTCCGGCGAGAAGCCCTCGACGTGCTGGGCCTCACGCTTGAGGTAGCTCTCCGGGATGAAGAGCGGGAAGTACGCGTTCTCCGCACCCGCCGCCTTGATCCGGGCGTCCATCTCGGCCTGCATACGCTCCCAGATGGCGTAGCCGGCCGGTCGGATGACCATGGTGCCGCGAACCGGGCCGTTGTCGGCCAGCTTTGCCTTGGCGATCAGGTCTTGGTACCAGCGGGGGAAATCCTCCGCACGGGGAGTGAGCACGCGTGCCATGACCGCACATCCTATGCGTCACGCGGGGCGACACCGCGCCCGGGAGCCGCAGCGCCGTGTCGCAGCCCCTTCTGGTGGCTGTTGCGCACGCTCGCGGCGTCGGTGGTGACGGCGCTGGACAACTCGACGGCGGCCGGTGGGCGGCTCGACGGCGTTCGCTGGCCGGCCGGTGGCGCACGTCGGGCGGGCGGGCCATGCGCTCTGGGCGGGCGGGCCGCGCGGCCCCTAGAATTCGACCATCATGACTGCAACGACGGACTCGCCGCGTCAGCGGCTGCGCGACACGATCGTGGACGCCGCCCGCGCGCAGACCATCGCCGCCGGCTGGGACGCGGTCCGGATGGGCGGCGTGGCCACCACGGCGGGAGTGAGCCGGCAGACCGTCTACAACGAGTTCGGCAACAAGGCCGGGCTGGCCGAGGCACTCGCCCGCCGCGAGGTGGACCGCTTCGTCGGCGACGTCCGTGCCGCCCTGCTCGCGCACGGGACCGACGTACGGACCGGCGCGTACGCCGCGATCGCGCACACCCTCGCCACGGCAGCCGACAACCCGCTGGTCAAGGCCATCCTGACCAGTGCCCGAGGCGGCTCGGACGAGCTGCTTCCGTACCTCACCACGCGGGCCGAGGTGGTGCTCACCGAGGCGTCCGGGGCGCTCATCGAGTGGGCCGGCGATCACCTTCCCGGAGCGGACCAGGCCGCGTTGGCCTTCGCCGCCGACACGATCGTCCGGTTGGTGGTGAGCCACATCGTGCTCCCCCGCGCGCCGATCGACCAGACCGCCACGGCCCTCGCCGACCTGGCCGTACACCTCTTCAGCGCCGCCATCCGCCCAATCCGCTGACCCCGCCCGCCGCGCCGCACTCCCCCGCACCCGCACCGCCGAGCGGCGCCGCGCCCGCAACTTCCCGGATGTTGCTGCCTCCGGCGCGCGGGAGGCAGCAGCATCCCCGATGTTGCTGCCTCCCCTGGCCGGGGCACGGCGCGCCGGGGCACGGCCAGGGGTCAGCGCACTACCTGGCCGCGCAGGATCGTGCGGGAGGGGGCGCGGACGACGCGCAAGTCGCGGCGGGGGTCTTCGGGGTAGACGGTCAGGTCGGCGAGGCCACCCTCGACCAGGCCGGGGAAGCCCAGCCACTGTCGGGCGCCCCAGGAGGCGGCGGCGAGTACGTCGATGGGCGCCATGCCAGCCTGCTCGTGCAGCAGAAGCATCTCCTCGGCGGCGAGGCCGTGGTCGATGCCGCCTCCGGCGTCGGTGCCCACGTAGATCGGCACCCCCGCCTCGTACGCGGCACGCACCACCTCGGGGAAGCCGTCGCGCAGCGCGAGCATGTGCTCCGCGTACCCGGGGAACTTGCCCCTCGCCTGCTCGGCGATGCCGCCGAAGGTGGCGATGTTGATCATTGTGGGGATCAGCGCGGTGCCCCGCCGGGCCATCTCGTCGATCAGGTCCAGGCTGAGCCCGGTGCCGTGCTCCACCGAGTCCACCCCGGCCCGCACCATGATCTCGACCGCCGACTCGGAGAAGGTGTGCACCGCGGCGCGTACCCCGGCGTCGTGGGCGGCCTGGACGGCCGCGGTGAGGGTGTCCGCGTCCCAGGCCGGCGCGAGGTCACCCACGCCCCGGTCGATCCAGTCGCCGACCAGCTTGACCCAGCCGTTGCCGGCCCGCGCCTGGGCGGCCACCGTCGCGGCCACGTCGGTGGCGTCGACCTCCACGCCGATGTCCCGCAGGTAGCGCTTCGGCGGCGCGACGTGCCGGCCGGCGCGGGCCAGTCGCGGCAGATCCGGCTCGTCGTCGAGTTCGGGGTACGGGTACGGCGACCCGGCGTCGCGGATCGCCAGCACGCCGGCGTCCCGGTCGATGTGGGCCAACTCGCGGGCCTGGTCGAGTGACGTGATCGGAGCGCCGCCTCGGGCGATGCCGATGTGGCAGTGCGCGTCGACCAACCCCGGCAGGACGAAGCCGCCGTCGACGACCGTCTCCGCACCGGACACCGGAGTGAAGGTCACCCGGTCCCCGACCAGCCAGAGATCCCGGACCTCGTCGTCGGGGAGCAGCACACCGCGCACGTGAAGAGCCATGCGCACAGTCCTACCCGATCACGCCCGGTCGGGGGCGAGCAGGTCACCCTCGACCGGCACCGAGGTCAGCGGGGGCGGTTGTCGCCCTTGCCGAGCTTGTTGAAGTCGATCTTCGGGAGCTTGAAGCCGGGCGGAAGGCCCTGGCCACCGGCGAGATCGTTCGGGTCCATCCCCGGCGGGAGCTGCGGCATGCCACCCGGGAAGCCGCCCGGCATCCCGGCTCCGGCACCCGCTCCCGTACGCGGCCGACCGCCACCCTTGGTGCCCTTGCGCTTGTTCTTCGGAGACTTGGTCGCCTTGCGCCGGCCACCGCCGGGCAGGCCCATCATGCCGCCCATCTGCTTCATCATCTTCTGCGCGTCGGTGAAGCGGTTGAGCAGCTGGTTGACGTCCATCACGGTGACCCCGGAGCCGTTGGCGATACGCGCCCGGCGGGAGCCGTTGATGATCTTCGGGTTGGTCCGCTCGCCCGGGGTCATCGACCGGATGATCGCGGTGACCCGGTCGAAGTGGGTGTCGTCCAGCTCGGCGAGCTGGTCCTTCATCTGCCCCATGCCCGGCATCATGGCCAGCACGTTGGCGATCGGGCCCATCCGTCGGACCGCGATGAGCTGGTCGAGGAAGTCCTCCAGGGTGAACTGCTCGCCGCCCATCAGCTTGGCGGTCATCTTCTCCTTCTGATCGGAGTCGAAGGCCTGCTCGGCCTGCTCGATCAGAGTGAGGACGTCGCCCATGCCGAGGATCCGGCTGGCCATCCGGTCGGGGTGGAAGACGTCGAAGTCCTCCAACTTTTCACCGGTGGACGCGAAGAGGATCGGCTGCCCGGTGACCTCGCGCACCGACAGCGCGGCACCACCGCGAGCGTCGCCGTCGAGCTTGGAGAGCACCACGCCGGTGATGCCGACGCCGTCGCGGAACGCCTCGGCGGTGCGGACGGCGTCCTGGCCGACCATCGCGTCGATGACGAAGATGACCTCGTCCGGCTGGACCGCGTCGCGGATGTCGGCGGCCTGCTGCATCATCTCGGCGTCGATGCCGAGGCGGCCGGCGGTGTCGACGATGACGATGTCGCGGGCAGCCCGCTTCGCGTGCTCGATCGAGGCGCGCGCCACCTGCACCGGGTCACCGGTGCCGTTGCCGGGCTCCGGGGCGTACACCTCGACACCGGCCCGGCCACCGAGCACCTGGAGCTGCCCGACGGCGTTGGGGCGCTGGAGGTCGGCGGCGACGAGCAGCGGCTGGTGCCCCTGGCCCTTGAGCCAGCGGGCCAGCTTGCCGGCCAGGGTCGTCTTACCGGAACCCTGGAGACCGGCCAGCATGATCACGGTCGGCGGCTGCTTGGCGAACTGGAGCCGCCGGCCCTCGCCGCCGAGCACGGTGATCAGCTCTTCGTTGACGATCTTGATGATCTGCTGGGCCGGGTTCAGCGCCTGGGAGACCTCGGAGCTGCGGGCCCGCTCCTTGACGGCCGCGATGAAGCCCTTGACCACCGGCAGCGCGACGTCCGCCTCCAGCAGCGCGAGGCGGATCTCGCGCGCGGTGGCGTCGATGTCGGCGTCGGTGAGCCGCCCCTTGCCGCGGAGCTTGGTGAAGATCCCGGACAGGCGGTCACTCAAGGTGTCAAACACGCGAACATCCCGTTTGTCAGTGTTCCGGCGGGCACAACGCGGCCGGCACTGCGGAGTCCGGCCACCGCTAGGGTAACCGCCCCGCCGCAAGGCCGCTGTCGCCCGGCCCGGGCCTCACCCCGACACCAACCCCGACTGGTACGCGAACACGACGAGCTGGGCCCGGTCCCGGGCTCCCAGCTTGCCCATCGCCCGGCTGACGTGGGTCCGCGCGGTCGCCGGGCTGACCACCAACCGGGCGGCGATCTCCTCGTTGTTCAGGCCCTCCCCGACCAGACCGACGACCTGGCGCTCCCGATCGGTCAGCGCGCCCAGCCGGGGGTGCGGACGAAGCACCCGCGACGGTCGGGTGGCGAACTCCCGCACCACCCGACGGGTCACCGACGGCGACAGCAGCGCCTCCCCCTCGGCGACCAACCGGATGGCGCGCAGCAGCTCGGCCGGTCGGGTGTCCTTGGTGAGGAACCCGCTCGCGCCGTGCCGCAGCGCGTCGAAGACGTACTCGTCCAGCTCGAAGGTGGTCAGCACCACCACCCGCGTACCGGTCAGGTCGGGGTCCGCGACGATCCGCCGGGTCGCCTCGATGCCGTCGATGCCGGGCATCCGGATGTCCATCAGCACCACGTCCGGCCGTTCCCGGCGCGCCAGCTCGACCGCCTGCAAACCGTCGGCCGCCTCGCCGGCGAGGGCCAGGTCGTCCTCGCTCTCCACCAGCGCGCGCAGACCGAGCCGGACCAGGTCCTGGTCGTCGGCGACCAGCACCCGGATCACGGGGTGGGCCCAACGGGCAGCCGGGCGTACACCCGGAATCCGCCGTCGGGGCGCGGCCCGGCGGCCAACCGCCCGCCCAACGCCGCGACCCGCTCCCGCATCCCGGCCAGACCGTGCCCACTCTCGTCGTCGACCGGATCCGTCCGGCCTCGCCGCACGCCGGTGCCCTCGTCGGTGACCTCGACGGTCACCTCGTCGGCGCGGTAGTCGACGCGCACCTCCGCGTTGGCCACCCCCGCGTGACGCAGCACGTTGGTCAACGCCTCCTGCACCACCCGGTACGCGGTCAGGTCCAGCGCCGCCGGCAGGTCACGAGCGTCGCCGGTCACACGCAGGTCGACGGCGAGTCCGGCCCCGGCGAGCCGGTCGCGCAGCGCGGGGAGCCGGGCCAGACCGGGCACCGGGCCTCGCTCGGCGCCCTGCCGCACCGCGCCGAGGGTGACCCGAAGCTCGTCCAGTGCCTCCCGGCTGGTCCGGCTGATCGCGGTCAGCGCGGTCTCCGCCTGCTCGGGCCGTTTCGGCAGGAGGTGCAGGGCGATCTCCGCCTGCATGCTGATCGCGGCAAGCCCGTGCCCCACCACGTCATGCACCTCCTGCGCGATGCGCAGTCGCTCCTCGTCGGCCTGCCGCCGGGCCTGTTCGGCGCGATCGCGGGCCGCCTCGGCCCGGCTGCGCGCGGCCGTCTCGCGGTTGACCCGCACCACGACCCCCACCGCGAACGGTACGACCACCCACGCCGACGCGGGCAGCACTCCGGCCCAGCCGGGCGCCGGACCCTCGGACCAGAAGACGTGCGCCAACAACAGGACGAACGCGCCGCCAAGGGCGAGCGCCGCCGGGCGCACCGGCAGTCGCACCGCCACGGTGTACACCGCGATGAGGAACGCGACCAGGATCGGCCCGTACGGGTAGCCGAACACCAGGTACGTCGACGTGGCCACGGTGACCACGGCGAGGGTGGCGATCGGGGCGCGCCTGCGGAACAGCAGAGCGAGCGCGGCGACCGCGATCAGCACCCGGCTGGCGGCGTCCACCGGCGTCGACCCCGGCTGGTTGTCCCCGGCCAGACCGGTGGCGAGCAGCCCGAAGCCGAGCAGCACCAGAGCCAGCGCGGCGTCTGCCGCCACCTCCGGCCACCGCCACCGCCCGCTGCCTCGCATGGCCGTCATTCTGCCCGCGCCGAGGCCACCTGACGTGCGTCCACGAGCGGCACCGCACCTACGCCCCCGGACGTACCCGCGCACCGGGCCTTCGATCGCGCCGCGTTGGCGGCGGACACCTCACGATCCTGATGACACGCCCGACCGCACCCCGCAGCGGCAGCGGCAGCGGACACCCTCATGAGCCTGATGACTGTGAGGCATCAAGATGACTCTGGGGCATCACGCTCGCGGGGGTGACCGGCTGGCACGGGCGGCCAAACGGCCGAGCAGCACCGGGCCGCACTCGTCGGCCAGGCAGCAAGGCGGCAAGGCAGCAGGTCGACGAGGCGGCCAGGCCGTGCAACGCGCCGCAGCCGGACAGCAACCGCCAGCGGTGTCGCCGTAGGTCAGACGGCGGCGAGGACGGCCGCCTCCAGGCGGGCCCGGGTGGCGTCGTCCGGCCAGCCGCCGACCAGGTAGAAGGCGTCCACCACGTCGGCACCGAGAGTGGAGATGCGGGCCGCGCGGACCAGGGCGCCCGCCTCGTCGAGCGCGCAGGCGACCCGGTAGAGCAACCCGGCGGCGTCGGCGGCGCGCAACTCCAGCAGCACGGCGTTGGTGGCCGCCTCGCGGTGCCAGACGACACGGGGAGCAGCCCCACCGCCCCGGGCGGCGAGCGCCCGACCCCGCAGCCGCTGGGTGACCGACACGTCGCCGCCGACCGCACGACGGAGGTCGGCGCGGAGCGGGACCGGGTCGGGCGGGAGACCGTAGCGGGGTTGGACCCGGCACTCGACCAGGGCACGGCCGTCGACCACGGAGGCATCCGCGGAGATCACTTCCAGCCGGTGCAGCGCCAGGCAGCCGGCGACCGTGGCGAGCAGGCCCCGCCGGTCGGCCGCGGCGACCGACACCCGGTCGCCGGTCAGGTGGACGACCGGCAGGGGCCCGGCCAGCAGCGCCGGGTCCGGGGTGGGCGGTTCGGGCAGTACGCCGGTGTCCAGTGCGGTGCGGACCCGACCGACCAGTTCGGCGACGAGTCGGCCCTTCCAGTCCGACCAGGCCGCCGGCCCGGTCGCCGCCGCGTCGGCGCGGACCAGCGCGTGCAACAGGTCGAGGGTGCCGGTGTCCCCCACCGACTCGGCCACCGAGGCGATGGTGACCGGGTCGGCCAGGTCACGGCGGGTGGCCACGTCGGGCAGCAGCAGGTGCAACCGGACCAGCGTGCCGATCAGCTCGACCTCGGTGGGGGGCAGACCGATCCGGGTCGCCGCCGCCTGGGCGACGGGCACCCCGACGGTGCTGTGATCACCGGGAAGTCCCTTGCCGATGTCGTGCAGGAGAGCGCCGAGGAGCAGCAGGTCGGGCCGTTCCACCTCACGGGCGTGCCGGCTGGCCTCGTGAGCGGTCTGCACCAGGTGCCGGTCGAGGGTGTAGCGGTGCACCGGGTTGTGCTGCGGCAGACTGCGCAGCCGGGTCCATTCGGGCAGCCAGTTGTCGACCAGTCCGTACCGGTCGCAGGTTTCCCAGGCGGGCACCAGGCCGGGACCGGCGCCGAGCAGGGTGGTCAGCGCGGCCCGGGCATCAGCCGGCCAGGGTGCGGGCAGTGGCGGGCAGTACGCCGCCAGCCATTCGCAGGTGGCCCGGGCGATCGGGAGTCGGGTCGTGGCCGCCGCGGCGGCCACCCGCAGCGAGAGGCTCGGGTCGGGGCGAGCCCCGATCGCCGTACGGGCCAGCACGAGCTCGCCGTCGTGCTCGACCACGTCGCGGGCCACCGGGCGGCGCGCGGGGGGAGCGCCGCCCCCTCGGGACCGGCCGGATCGCAGCCGGTCGGCGGCACGGAACGCGTCGTCCAGGGCGTGGCTGACCGTGCGGGCGTCACCGGCGACCCGTCGCAGGAGGGCGTCGCCGTCCTCCAGCGCGAGAAGCGCGGCCACACCGTCTCGTTCCTGGGCGACCAGCCGGTCGACCCGGCGGCCGACCTGCTGGTGCAGGGCGTCCCGGATGTCCAGCAGGCGCAGGTGGGCGGCGCGTACGGCGGGGCGCAGCGCGTCGGTGATGCCGGCGGCGGAGATCGCTCGCAGCAGCCCGACGTCGCGCAGACCGCCGGCGGCCTCCTTCAGGTCGCCCTCCAGCAGGAAGGCCAGCTCGCCGTGGGCCTGCCAGCGTGCTTCGGTGACCGCCCGCAGGCCGGGCAGGTGCCGGACCGCGGTGCGCCGCCAGTGGTCGGCGGCGGTGCGGATCAGCGCGTCGGCCAAGGTCTGGTCGCCCGCCACCAGCCGGGCGTCGAGCAGCCCGAGGGCGACCTTGACGTCGTCCTGGGCCACCGAGAGTGCTTCGGAGACGGTGCGTACCGAGTGGTCGAGCCGTAGGCCGGCGTCCCAGATCGGGTACCAGACCGAGGCGGCCAACTCGTCGGTGCCGGGCACCCCGGCGTGCAGCAGGACCAGGTCGAGGTCGCCGTACGGGGCGCACTGCCGCCTCCCCAACCCCCCGACGGCGATCAGCGCGACCCCCTCCCGCGAAGGCAGCAGCCCTCGCAGAAAGGTGTCGTAAGCGCCCGCCCGCCCCAGCCGGGCGGACTCCCCGATCCCCCCGGGAACGCCGACGACCTCGTTGATCAAGAGGTTCGCGTCACCGTCACCGGCGTGTCCTGACGCGTTCTTCTTGATCAACGAGGTCATGTCGGTCGTTGCGCGATCAGAGGGCGTCTAGGCCGCGTTCGCCGGTACGCACCCGGACGACCTCTTCGACACCGGTGACCCAGACCTTGCCGTCACCGATCTTGCCCGTGCGGGCCGCCCCGACGATGGCGTCCACCACCTTGTCCACGTCGATCTCGTCGGTGAGCACCTCCACCCGGATCTTGGGCAGGAACTCGACCGTGTATTCAGCACCCCGGTAGACCTCGGTGTGCCCCTTCTGGCGCCCGTACCCCTGAACCTCGCTGACGGTCAGCCCGGCCACCCCGAGGGCGTGCAGGGCCTCCTTCACCGCGTCCAGTTGGTACGGCTTGATGACTGCGGTCACCAGCTTCATGTCCAACCCCTCCATCCCAGGAACGTTAACCGGCGACCTTTTCGCTGACCGTCTCGGCGGGCTCCGCCGGCGGCTTGGCACCACTCGTGCCGCCACCGGGGGTGCCGATACCGGCCATCGCGAACGCGCTGCCCGTGCCACCACCGGCCGGGGACAGGTCGTAGCTGCTCTCGGCGTGCTCGGCGATGTCGATGCCCTCGACCTCGTCCTCACCCTTGACCCGGAAGCCGATCGTCTTCTCGATGACGAAGGCCAGCACCCAGGCGATGCCGAAGGACCAGACGGTGACGATCAGGCCGGCGAGGGCCTGCCGTCCGAGCTGGGTCGCGCCGCCACCGTAGAAGAGACCGTCGGAGGCGCCCACCACGTCGCTGATCGCGGCGTTGACCGAGTTGGTGGCGAAGAGACCGAGCCAGAGCGAGCCGATCCAACCACCGACGAAGTGCACGCCGACCACGTCGAGCGAGTCGTCGTAGCCGAGCTTGTACTTGAGGCTGACGGCGAGCGCGCACACCGCACCGGCGACGATGCCGAGCAGGACGGCCGCCCACGGGGCGATGAAACCACAGGCCGGGGTGATGGCGACCAGGCCGGCGACGGCACCGGACGAGGCGCCCACCATCGTCGGCTTACGGGTCTTGACCCACTCGACAGCGATCCAGCCGAGCACCGCCGCCGCCGTGGCGAGCTGGGTGTTGATGAAGGCGAGGCCGGCGACCGAGTCGACGGTCAGCTCGGAGCCGGCGTTGAACCCGAACCAGCCGAACCACAGCAGACCCGCACCGAGCGCGACCAGCGGGATGTTGTGCGGCTTCATGCCCTCACGCGGCCAACCGAGCCGCTTGCCGAGCACCAGAGCCACGGCCAGGGCCGCCGCACCGGCGTTGATGTGCACCGCGGTGCCACCGGCGAAGTCGAGGGCATGGATGTCGGCGCCGATGATGCCGCCGCCCCACACCCAGTGGGCGACCGGGAAGTAGACCAGGGTGGCCCAGCCGAAGGCGAACAGCAGCCAGCCGGCGAACTTTGCCCGGTCGGCGATGGCACCGCTGATCAACGCGACGGTGATCACCGCGAAGACCATCTGGAAGGCCATGAACACGTAGAGCGGGACCCCGATGCCGCTGGGGTTCTCCGCCGTGGCACCCCACAGGTCGGTCTCGGCGAGGAACGTCTTGGTGCCGAGGTACGCGCCCGGGTCGCCCCAGAAGCCGTTCACGTCGGTCCCGAAGGCGACGCTGAATCCGTAGAACCACCACAGAATAGAGATGAGCCCGATAGCGGAGAAGCTCATCATCATCATGTTGAGTACGCCCTTGGCCCGGTTGAGGCCGCCATAGAACAGCGCCAGTCCCGGGGTCATGAGCAGCACGAGCGCGGTCGAAACCAGCAGCCACGTGGTGTTGGCGCCGTCGATCGTCGGTGCTTCAGGCACGCTGGCCTCCTAAAGGGTGAATTCCTCCTTCGCGGCTTTCCGGGGCAGCGTCGCCCGTAGGCCGGTTGCGCGGAAGCTTCGCGGCCGGCTGTTTCACACAGGGTCCCGGGCGGGTTTCCGTTTCGTGACGGGTTGTTTCGTACGTGTCACGAAGTCCGCACAGTCGGCGGCATGGACAATGGTGGATCGTTCGGACGGTGGACGTCGATGGCTGACCGGCCAGGCCCATCGACCGGTCCGCTTGACGGGACCGGCCGAGCATCGAGCGGTCGACGGTCAGCGGAGGGCGTTCTCCAGTGCGTGCCGCTCGTAGTCGAGCAGCCGCAGATCGCGCATCGGTCGGCGCAGGTGGCCCTTGTGCACGATCCGGACGAACGCCGGCTCACCGGCGGCGGCCATCCGGCGGATGCCCTCGACGTGGTCCACGATCCGCTTGCGGATGGTCCGGATCAGCCGGTGCCGGTCCCGAGGGATCAGCCCGTACGCGTCGGCGAAGAGCCGGAGCCGGCGCGGCCGGTCCGGGTGCTTCCAGCCGAGCGTGATCGAGTCACGGTCCGCGAAGATCGGCACCCAGGTCCAGGCCGCGTACGCCACGTCGTAGATCCGCGCACCGGGTGAGGCGAGGTCGAAGTCGATCAGCCCGAGGGTGCCGTCCGGCCGCCAGATCACGTTGTGCGGCGCTGCGTCGTGGTGGCAGATCACCTCGGTGTCCGGTGGCGGGGGCCCGAACGAGCGCCAGACCGCCCCCGGCTGCGGGGTGAAGCCGTACTGCGCGTCGTGGAACATCCGCAGCATGGTGGCGACGGTGACCAGCGCCTCGTCGGTCACCCAGTGCGGGGCGAGCGGGTATTCCCCGCACTCCCCCTCCAGGTACGACAGCACCTCACGGTTGCGCTCGTCCATGCCGAGCGCCCGTGGTGCGCCGGTGAAGCCCACGTACTCCAGGTGCCGCAGCAGGGCGTGCACGGACGGTGTCCACGGCCCGGCGTTGCGGCGGACCGTGTCACCGACGCGGACGACGGTGCTCACGTTGCCGCCGTGCAGCGGGATCTCCTGCGAAGTCACGTACGGTCTCCCGAGGCGCTGCGAGGGGTGGCCGGGGTCACGCCAGCCCGCGTATGCGCGGTTGTCACTGGACACCCGAGACTACGCGTCCCGTCCGGTGGCCTCGGTCCCCAGCAACGCGTCGACGAACTGCGCCGGGTCGAACGGGGCCAGGTCGTCCTTGCCCTCACCGAGGCCGACCAGCTTCACGGGGATGCCAAGCTTGCGCTGCACGGCGATCACGATGCCGCCCTTGGCGGTGCCGTCGAGCTTGGTCAGCACCACGCCGGTCACGTTGACCACCTCGGTGAAGACCCGGGCCTGCTCCAGGCCGTTCTGGCCGGTGGTGGCGTCCAGGATGAGCAGTGTCTCGTCGATCGGGCCCTGCTTCTCCACCACGCGCTTGACCTTGCCCAGCTCGTCCATCAGGCCGACCTTGTTCTGCAGGCGGCCGGCGGTGTCGATGAGCACGGTGTCCACGCCGGTGTCGATGCCGCGCTTGACCGCGTCGAAGGCGACACTGGCCGGGTCGGCGGCCTCGGGCCCCCGGACGGTCTCCGCGCCGACGCGGGAGCCCCAGGTCTCCAGCTGGTCGGCGGCGGCGGCCCGGAAGGTGTCCGCGGCGCCGAGCAGGACGGTACGGCCGTCGGCGACCAGCACCCGGGCGATCTTGCCGCAGGTGGTGGTCTTGCCGGCGCCGTTGACGCCGACGACGAGGACCACCGCCGGCACGCCGTCCTTCGGGGCGGTCCGCAACGAGCGGTCCAGGCTCGGGTCGAGCGCGTTGACCAGCTCGGCGGCGAGCAGTGCCCGCAGCTCGGACGCCGAACGGGTGCCGAGCACCCGGGTGCGCTCACGAAGCCGGTCGACGATGTCGCGGGTGGCGTCGACGCCGACGTCGGCGGTGATCAGGCTGTCCTCGATCTCCTCCCAGACGTCCTCGTCGAGGTGGTCTCGGGCGAGCAGGCCGAGCAGGCCCTTGCCGAAGACGTTCTGCGAGCGGGACAGTCGCGAGCGGAGCCGGACCAGCCGCCCGGCGGTCGGCTCGGGCACCTCCACCGGTGCGGGCGCCTCGATGACCGGCGGCGGCTCGACCAGGACGCCGGTGGACAGTTCGGACTCCGGTGCCTCGACCGGCGGGCCGGCGAGATCTTCCTCGGCCCTGGTGTCGACCTCGGTGTGCGGCAGCGGGGGCTCGGGCCGACGCCGCAGGCGCGGCACGACCAGCCCTACTGTGCCGGCGATCAGCACACCGAGCAGGACCAGAGCGAGGACGAGATATTCGGCCATGCCGGAATCCTGTCAGATGCGGGCGGCGGCGTCTCAGCCACCGCACCCGGGGCGGTGCCCGGAGTCTCAGCCGCCGCACCCCGAGCGGTGCCCGGAGTCTCAACCACCGCACCCCGAGCGGTGCCCGGAGTCTCAACCACCGCACCAGGCCGGTGCCGGGAACCGGCGGTAGGCTCGGCCGCATGCCCGCCGCACACCTCCTCATCGGCCCACTCCTGCGGCGAGTGGTGGACACCCGAGCGACCGTCTGGGTGGAGACGGCCGCGCCCGCCGTGGTCACCGTCCGCACCGCCGACGGCGCCACCGGCACCGCGCCCACCTTCTCGGCGTACGACCACCACTACGCCCTCGTGGTGGTGGAGGGGCTGACCCCGGACAGCGCGACCACCTACGAGGTGGTCGTCGACGACGAGGTGGTCTGGCCGGTGCCGAGCAGCGGCTTCCCGCCGAGCGTGATCCGCACCCGGGCCGCCGACGACCGGGACCAGCCGGTCAACCTGATCTTCGGCTCGTGCCGCGAGACCACCCAGCACTCCACGACCCGCAAGCTGCCACCGGACGCGCTGGACGCGTACGCCCGACGGTTGATGGCCGACCCGGAGGCGAACCCGCCGCCGGACCTGCTGGTGCTGCTCGGTGACCAGGTCTACGCCGACGTCACCTCGCCCACGGTGCGCCGGCTGCTGCGTCGGCGCCGGCGGCGTCCGAAGGGCGCCCCGGCCGACCAGGTGGTGAGCTTCGACGAGTACACGAAGCTCTATCTGGAGTCCTGGCGTGACCCGGAGATCCGTTGGCTGCTCTCCACCGTGCCGAGCGTGATGATCTTCGACGATCACGAGATCATCGACGACTGGAACACCTCGGCGGCGTGGCGTGCCGAGATGCGCGAGCAGCCGTGGTGGCAGGAGCGGATCGGCAGCGGGCTCGCCTCGTACTGGGTCTACCAGCACCTCGGCAACCTCTCCCCGGACGAGATCGCCGCCGACCCGGTCTTCGCGAAGGTCGCCGCCGCCGAGGACGCCACCGGGGTGCTGCGCGATTTCGGGCACCGGGTCGACCAGGAGTCGGATGTGGCGCACGACACCGAGCGCTGGCGCGCGGTGCAGTACCAGTGGAGTTACGCACTGGACCTGGGCCGGACCCGGCTGGTCATGCTCGACAACAGGTGCAGCCGGGTGCTCGACCCGGGCAGCCGGGCGATGCTGCCGCCGGGCGAGTGGTCCTGGTTCCTCGACCAGGCGCACGGGGTCTACGACCACCTGGTGGTCGGCGCCTCGCTGCCCTGGCTGCTGCCGCAGGGCATCCACCACATCGAGGCGTGGAACGAGAAGCTGGCGGACTCGCGTCGCCCCTGGGTGGCACGCGGGGCGGAGAAGCTGCGCCGCGCACTGGACCTGGAGCACTGGGCGGCGTTCCGGCGTTCCTTCGAGGCGCTGGCGGAGACCTTCACCCGCATCGGCACCGGCACCCCCCGGCAGTCCGGCGCGCGGGTCGGCGCCGGTCCGGCGTACGCCCCGCCTGCGTCGATCAGCGTGCTCTCCGGGGACGTGCACCACTCGTACGTGGCCCGGGCCCGGTTCGGCGACCCGGCGGTGGTCACACCCGTGCACCAGCTCACCTGCTCACCGATCCACAACCAGGTGCCGGCCGGCATCCGTCCGCTGATGCGGCTCGGTTGGTCGGCCGGTCCGGCCGGTGCCACCCGGGCGCTGGCTCGCTCCGCGGGTGTCCGGCGGCCGGGGGTGCGGTGGCGCAAGTTGGCCGGTCCCTACTTCGGCAACGCGGTCGCGACCCTGACGCATGAGGGGCGCAGGGCTGACGTGGTGATCGAGGGCACCACGAAGGACGGCCACCTACGCCCCGTGATGCGGCGCCGACTCTCGGCCGCCGCACGGCCGACCTCGCCGTAGTCTCTACGCGTGGACGAGCACCTGCCAGAACCGATCCGGGCGGTCGAGCACGAGTTGACCGCCCTGCTGCGCCGTGGGCGGGCGGTTTCCTGGGAGATCGCCCGCGAGGTGCACCCGAACCTGGAGCCGAACACCTACGGGCTGCTGCTCTGGTTGCGGCGCAGTGGGTCGATCCGGTTGACCGAGTTGGCGGCGCGGCTCGGTGTGGGCAAGGGAACGCTGAGCCGGCAGATCAACGCCCTGGAGGTCCTCGGCCTGGTCTACCGCGACCCCGACCCGAGCGACCGACGGGCCGCGCAGATCACGTTCACCGAGGAGGGCCAGCGCCGGTTCGACGCAGCCCGGTCTGCGCGGGTGGGAGAGTTGCTCCGCACGCTGAACGACTGGCCGGCCCGGGACGTCGAGGAGTTCGCCCGGCTGTTGGGCCGGTTCAACGACTCCTGGCAGTAGCGCTCCGAGACGGGGAATAGCGCACCGCTCCGTCAGGTTGTTGCTTCAGGCAACCAAATATACGGTTGCCTCAGGCAACTCTCAGGCGACCCTCGCGAAACCGCCCCCGTCGCTTCACCTCGACTCCCTCCGGAGGCAGCAACGATGACCCAGGCGACAGCGCCCCCACGGGCGACCGGCGTCGACATGACGCACCGGCAGATCCTGCAGGCCCTCTCCGGCCTGCTGCTGGGCATGTTCGTCGCGATCCTCTCCTCCACGGTCGTCTCGAACGCGCTGCCGAGGATCATCACCGAACTGCACGGCAGCCAGTCCGCGTACACCTGGGTGGTCACCTCAGCCCTGCTCGCGACCACCGCGACCACCCCCATCTGGGGCAAACTCGCAGACCTGACCAGCAAGAAGCTCCTGGTCCAGATCTCCCTGGGGATCTACGTGCTGGGCTCGGTGCTGGCCGGGGCCGCACAGGGCACCAGTGAGCTGATCGCCTGCCGGGTGCTCCAGGGAATCGGCGCCGGCGGCCTCACCGCGCTGGCCCAGGTGATCATGGCGACCATGATCGCGCCACGCGAGCGGGGCCGCTACAGCGGCTACCTCGGCGCTGTGATGGCCGTCGGCACCATCGGCGGCCCGCTGATCGGCGGTGTGATCGTGGACACCTCCTGGCTCGGCTGGCGCTGGTGCTTCTACGTCGGCGTGCCGTTCGCCATCGCCGCGCTGGTCGTGCTCCAGAAGACCCTGCACCTGCCCGTGATCAAGCGGAAGGCACAGATCGACTGGTGGGGCGCCACGCTGATCACCGCAGCCGTCTCGCTGCTGCTGATCTGGGTCTCGCTCGCTGGCGGCCAGTTCGCCTGGGCCTCCTGGCAGAGCGCCGTCATGGTCGTCGGTGCCCTGGTGCTCGGCGCGCTGGCGATCCGGGTCGAGACCCGGGCCGCCGAGCCGATGATCCCGCCGCGGCTGTTCCGCAACCGCACCATCACCCTGGCCGTCGTCGCCAGCATCGCGGTCGGCGTAGGCATGTTCGGCGCCTCGGTCTTCCTCGGCCAGTACTTCCAGATCAGCCGCGGCCAGAGCCCGACCATGTCCGGCCTGATGACGCTGCCGATGATCCTCGGTCTGCTGGTCTCCTCCACGCTGAGCGGACGGATCATCACCCGTACCGGCCGCTGGAAGAGGTTCCTGGTCATCGGTACGGCGCTGCTCACCGCCGGCTTCGCGCTGATGGGCACGCTCCGGGCCGACACCAGCTTCACCCTGCTCAGCATCTACATGGCGCTGGTCGGCATCGGCCTGGGCATGACCATGCAGAACCTGGTCCTCGCCGTGCAGAACACCGTCGGCACGCACGAACTCGGCGTGGCCAGCTCGACGGTTGCGTTCTTCCGCAGCCTGGGCGGCGCGATCGGCGTTTCCGTGCTCGGCGCGGTGCTCGCCCACAAGGTCACGGGCTACACCGCTGAGGGCCTCGGTCGGCTCGGGATCGCCGCGTCCGGCTCGGGCAGCGGTGGTGTCCTGCCCGACGTGCACACCCTGCCCGGGCCGATCCGGGCCGTGGTGGAGAGCGCGTACGGCCACGGCGCCGGCGACATCTTCCTGGCCGCCGCCCCCTTCGCGCTGATCGCACTGATCGCTGTGAGCTTCATCAAGGAGGTGCCGCTGCGGCAGCACAGCAGCTCTCCGGTCGGCACCGAGGTCGAGCAGGAATCAACCATCGCGGCCGGCGCTGGTGCCGCCGTGGTCCGCACCGGCGAGCAGAGGTGAGGTAGCCAGCCATGAGCGTGGGAGCACCGGACCGCGAGGAGTACGGCCCCCGGACCCGCCCGCTGCCGTTCGAACGCGGCACGGACGGGCCCCGGGTGGTCCTGGTCGGCGTCGACGGCACCCGCACCTCCGAGCGGGCCGGCTGGTACGCCGCCGGCCTGGCCCGCCGGCAGGGTGCCGCGTTGGTGGTGGTCTACGTCAGCTCGACGAGCGGGCTGACCGCCCTGATGCCGGGGATGGACGCCGGCGCGGTGCAGCGGACCCACGACGAGCTGGCCGCCGATCTGCGCCGGGAGTGCCGCCGCGGGGCCGAGGAACTGGGCGTACCGCTGACTTTCCTGTCCCGGCGCGGTGACGCGTACGGGGAGTTGTGCGCGGCGGCGGACGAGTTCCAGGCCGACATGGTGGTGGTGGGCGCGTCCGAGCAGGCCGGTCACCGGCTGGTCGGCTCGGTCGCCACCCGGCTGGTCCGCACCGGCCGGTGGCCCGTCGTCGTGGTGCCCTGATAACCGGTCGCGGCTGTCGTACCCGAGCCGCAGGATGACCCGATGACGACATGGAGAGCACCGGAGATCGACCGCAGTCACGAGCCTCTGGTCGCAGATGAGCGCACCATGCTGGAGGGCTGGCTCGACTACCACCGCGACACCCTGCTGCACAAGTGCGCCGGCCTGACCGCCGAGCAGTTGCGCACGGCAAGCGTCGAGCCCTCCGGCCTGAGCCTTCTCGGGTTGGTCCTGCACATGACCGACGTCGAGCGCTCCTGGTTCCGCCAGCGCTTCGCCAGCCAGGCCCTGCCCGACCTCTTCGACTACTCCACCGACAACGACGCCGACTTCCACGCTGCGGCGGGCGCCGACGCGGAGGCCGCCTTCGCCGCCTTCCGAGCCGAGGTCGAAGCGGCACGGGCGGCCACCGAGGGACGGTCGCTGGACGAGACGTTCATGCTGACCCGCAGCGACGGGACACGCACCTTCAGCCTGCGCTGGGCGTACCTGCACATGATCGAGGAGTACGCCCGGCACAACGGCCACGCCGACCTGATCCGGGAACGCATCGACGGCGTCACCGGCGATTGACCCGCTGCCCTCGTCAGCCGGGGCGCCCGGCCCGGAGCAGGTGCTCGCCCAGCGGGGTGAGCGTGTGTCGCACCGCCGGGCCCGCCCGGCGGGTGGTGACCAACCCGGCCGACCGGAGGATGGTGGCGTGCTGGCTGGCCGAGGCGAGGGAGATGCCGACCGTCCGAGCCACCTGTGAGGTGCTCGGACCGTCGGCGATCGCACCCAGCACTGCCGCTCGGGTGCGCCCCAGCAGGTCGGCCAGGGGTCTGCTGCTCACCAGCGCCCGTCGGGTGGGCCGGATCGGGTAGGCCAGCACCATCGGGCCGGCCGGGTCGTCCAGGACGCAGGGTCGGGGCAGCAGGTACGACGGCACCAGCGTGACGCCTCGGCCGGCCGGGGCCAGGGTGACTCCGTTGGCGAATCCGCACTCGTACGACAACTCATACCGCTCGCCGTACGGCTTCCAGAACAGGTACGGGCTCAGGTCACGCAGGACCCGGTCGATCCCGGCGTCCACCATGGTGTGTGCCCGCACGGCCCGGTCGCCGTGGACCGCTGCCGTGATCGTGTCCTGGTACGGCGCGACCGCGACCTGGTGGAACGCCCGCATCGCCGCGCTCAGTCGCTGCCGGGCGGCCGTCTCGCCGGAGGCGAGGGCACCGACCCGGGCCGGCAGGTCGCCGGCGGCGATCCGGGGGCGCAGTTCCGCCGCCAGCGTCGCCGTCGGGGTGGCCAGCACCTCGTCCAGGGCGGCCGGCAGGTCGCTGCCGAGGCTCGGCGGGGTCAGGAAGTCCGGAAACCACCAGGGCAGCCGGCACAGGTCGAGGTACGGGCGCATCTCCGGGCGCAGCGCCGCCCGGGTGCGTGCCCGCCAGACCGTGAGGTGTTCCGGTGCGGCCTCGAACAGCCGCTGGCCGGCCGCCCCGAGCTCCAGCAGCACCGCGGGTTCGGAGCGCAGGACGGTGCGGCTCAGATCCGTCGCGGTGAGCTGCAACGTCAGCATGAGCCGACGCTAGCCACCCTTCGGCCCTGCCTGAAAGGGCATGGAGCAGGCTGCGACCGGACCGGAATCCTCGGCCCATGAACATCTTCCTTGTCCTGGCCACCAGCCTGGTCGTGCTCACCGGCACCTCGGGAGCGCCAGCGCACGCCGCCGTCGCGCGTCCCGACACGTACGTCGTCTCCGGCGAGCCGGGGGTGCTGCCCGAGGGCATCGCCGTCACCCGCACCGGCACCATGTACGTCACCAGCGTCGCCACCGGCGCCGTCTACCGCGGCGACGTCCGACACCGGTGGCTGCGCCCGTTCCTCCCGGCCGGCTCGGACGGGCGGACCCGCGCCGCCGGGGTCCACGTCGATCGCGCCGGCCGGCTCTTCGTGGCCGGTTACGACACCGCGACCCTCTTCGTGTACGACCCGGACGGCCGCCTGCTGGCGAAGCGGAGCGCGGTGACCGGTGCGGCTCTCAACGACCTGGTGATCACCGACCACGCCGTGTACGTGACCGACTCGGCCAGCGGCACGATCTGGCGGGCCACGCTGGACGGTGGACGCGTCGGCCCGCTCGTACCGTGGCTGCTGCCGTCCGGCTTCCCGGCCGCCCCCGGCTTCCTCAACGGCATCGTCGCCACCGCCGACGGTCGGCTCGCGCTCGTCGCCGACCAGGGCACCGGTGAGCCGGGCAGCGAACGTCTGTGGCGCATCGACCTCGCCGACGCCACGGCCAGCGAGGTCGCCGTGTCGGGTGGACAACTCGGCGCCGACGGGCTGCTGCTGGAGGGCGACCGCCTCTACGGCGTGGTCAACTTCCCCGATCCCGCTGGCGGGTACCGCTTCGCGGTCAACCTGGCGGTGCTGGACGGCGACCTTCGGGCCGCCCGGGTGGTCCGGCAGTCCCACACCGCCGGCCTGGAGCAGTCCCCGACCACCCTGGCCCGCGACCACGACCGGCTGCTGTGGGTCAACAGCCAGCTCAACGCGACCGCGCCGGCACCACCGTTCACGGTGACCGAGGTCCCCGGCCTGCGCTGAGAGGCGGCGCGGCTCAGTGGTCCAGAGCCGCCCGCAGGTAACGCAGATCGGCGTGGCCGCCCCAGCGGTGCGCCGACAGCCCGGCGGAGCGGGCACCCCGTACGGCCCAGTCCTCGTCGTCGACGAAGAGCACCCGGGCCGGCGGGGTGGCCAGGGCCTGGCAGGCGGCCTGGAAGTATTCCGGGGCGGGCTTGTGCACTCCGAGGGTGGAGGAGTTGACCACCACGTCCAGCTCGCCGACCAGACCGAGGGCGGCCAGGTCGGCGTCGAGCAGGTCGGTGGCGTTGGTGCCCAGCCCGACAGTGATCCCGGCCGCGCGTACCTCGCGGACGAAGTCGAGCACCTCGGTGTCCACCTCACCCCGGTAGCGCTGCCACTGCTCCACCGCTGCCCGGGCCCGGTCCGGGCCACCGGCCGGCTCGGCGAGAGCGTCGGCCACGCTGCTCACCCACTCGGCGTGGCTGACCTGGCCGGTGAGCACCGGCTGAAGCCGGCCCCACTGCATGGCGATCTCGCCGAGCACCCCCTCGGACAGGCCGTACTCCCGCTCGACACCGGCAGCCACCGCCGGATCCCACCGGCGCAGTACGCCGTCGAAGTCCAGCAGGAGCGCCGTCGCGCGTTCCCGAGCCACTACCCGTTCTCCTCGCCGCGGCCGTGCCGCTGGTCGTCCTCGTCGGCCCGGTTGAGCCGTTGGCTGATCACCTGGGTGACCCCGCTGCGCATGGTGACCCCGTAGAGCGCGTCCGCGATCTCCATCGTCCGCTTCTGGTGCGTGATGACGATCAGCTGGCTCTTCTCCCGCAACTGTGCCAGCAACAGGATCAGCCGGCCCAGGTTGACGTCGTCGAGGGCCGCCTCCACCTCGTCCATGATGTAGAACGGGCTGGGCCGGGCGCGGAAGATCGCCACAAGCATGGCCACCGCGGTCAGAGACCGCTCGCCGCCGGAGAGCAGCGACAGCCGCTTGATCTTCTTGCCCGGCGGGCGGGCCTCCACCTCGACGCCGGTGGTGAGCAGGTCGTCCGGCTCGGTGAGGATCAGCCGGCCCTCGCCGCCGGGGAAGAGCACCGTGAACACCTGCTCGAACTCCCGAGCGGTGTCCTCGAAGGCGCTGGCGAAGACCTCCAGGATCCGCTCGTCCACGTCCTTGACCACGGTGAGCAGGTCCCGACGGGTGGCCTTGAGGTCTTCCAACTGCTCGGAGAGGAACTTGAAGCGCTCCTCCAGCGCGGCGAACTCCTCCAGCGCGAGCGGGTTGACCTTGCCGAGCAGGGCCAGTTCGCGTTCCGCCTTGGCGGCGCGCTTCTCCTGCACCGGCCGCTCGTAGCGCACCGGCTCGGGCACCGGCAGGCCGTCCCGTTCGGCCGTCGCGACGTCGACCTGGGTCGGCGGAACAGGCTGCGCGGGGCCGTACTCGGCGACCAACGTCTCCACGTCCAGCCCGAAGTCCTCGGCGGCCTTCGCCTCCAACTGCTCGATGCGCAGTCGTTGCTCGGCGCGGGCCACCTCGTCACGGTGCACCTGGCTGGTCAGCCGCTCCAGCTCCGCGCCGAGACGCTTGGCTGCCCCGCGTACCTCCTGAAGCTCCGCCTCGCGGGCGGCGCGTTCCAGGGCGACGGCGTCGCGGTGCTCCTCGGCCGTCGCGATCGAGGTGGTGAGCCGGGTGAGGGCCTCCCGGGCGCCGCCGGCGACGGCCCGGGCGATGCCCGCACCCCTGGTGCGCGCGGCCCGCCGGGCTGCGGCGCGCTCCCGGGCGGCCCGCTCCGCGGTGGCCTGCCGGGCCAGCGAGTCGGCCCGACCGGCGATCGAGGAGACCCGCTCCTCGGCGGTACGCACGGCGAGCCGGACCTCCATCTCGTTCTGCCGGGCCTGCGGCACCATCGCGGCGAGTTGGTCCCGTTCCTCGCTGGACGGCTCGGCGTCGACCGGGGTCTCCTCGGCCAGCCGCAGCCGTTCCTCCAGCTCGGCGAGTGCGATGAGGTCCCGCTGTCGAGCCGCCTCGGCGCGGGAGCGGGACTCACCGAGCCGGTCGGTCTCCGCCTTCGCCGAGCGGGCCGCCGCACCCAGCTCGGCCAGCCGGCGGGCGGCGGCGTTGCGGTGGCTCTCCGCCTCACGCTTCTCGGCGGCGGCGTGCTGCACGGTCTCCTTGGCGGCGGCGACCTCGGCGCGCGCCTCGACGAGCTGGTCGCGCAGCTCCACACCGGCGCGCTCGGCGGTGAGCCGGTTGGCGCGGGCCTCCTCGACGGCGGCCTGCACCTCGATGTAGCTGGGGGCCTTGGCCGACCCGCCAGCCGCCGCGTACGCCCCGACCACGTCACCGTCGGCGGTGACCGCCCGCAGCTCGGGGTTGCTGGCGACCAGGTCGGCGGCTGCGGCGAGATCGTCGACGAGCGCCACGTCGCGCAGTGCCCGGTGCACGGCCGGACGCAGCTCGGCGCTGCACTCCACCAGGTCGGGGGCCCACCGGGCGTCGTCGGGCAGCTTCGGGCGCAGCGCGTCGGCGGAACCGGTCATGCCGGGCCCCGCCGGGCTGCCGACGAGCAGGCCGGCCCGGCCGGCGTCGGAGATCTTCAGCAGGCGCATCGCCTCGACGGCCTCGTCCACCCCGCTGACGGCGACCGCGTCGGCGAGACCGCCGAGCGCGGCGGCCAGCGCGGCCTCGTGGCCGGGCGCGACGGTGAGCAGCCCGGCGAGGCTGCCGAGCAGGCCGGGCACGTCGCCGGCCCGGGCGAGCAGCGCTCCCGCGCCGTCCTTGCGGCGCAGCCCGAGCGCCAGCGCCTCCTCCCGGGCCTTCCAGGTGGCGGCGTCCTTCTCCGCCGCGCGCTCGGCGTCGGACAGCGAGCGCACGGTGGCCTGCGCCCGCTCCTGCACGGCGACCGCCTCGGCGTGCCGGGCGTCCAGGTCCGCGTTGTCCCGGTCGGCCTCGGTGGACTGGGCGGCCACCGCGTCCAGGTCGGCCTGCGCCTGCTCGGCGCGGCCCAGCGCGTCGGCGTGCGCGACGGCGAGTCGTTCGATCTCCTCGCCGGCGCTGGTCGTCCGGGCGCGGGCCGAGTTGACCTGCCCGGTGAGCCGGGCCATCCCCTCCCGGCGGTCGGCGATGGCCTTGGCGGCGGCGACCAGCTCCCGTTCGGCGGCGGCGAGCTGCCGTTCCAGCTCCTGGCGGTGCTCGACCGCCTCGGCCAGCCGGATCTGGTCGTCGGTCAGTGCCCCGCGCAGCTCCTCCTCCTGCTCGCGGACGCGCTCCGCCTCGGCCTCCAGCTGGTCCGGGTCGCGGCCGGGCCGCTCGTCGTCGCCGCTGGCGCTGAGGTGCCGCAGCCGTTCCCGGGCCAACTGCTCGATCGAGCGGAAGCGCTCCTGGAGGGCGGACAGCTTGTACCAGGTGTCCTGGGCGGCGGCGAGCAGCGGCGCGTCCTCCGCGAGGGCGGCCTCCAACTCGCCGAGCCGGCCCTGCACCTCGACGTGCTCGCCCTCGATCTGCTCACGCCGCTCGCGCAGCGCGGTCTCGTCGGCGATCTCCCGATCGAGAGTGGTGCGCAGGGTGGCCAGGTCGTCGGCGAGCAGACGCAGCCGCGCGTCGCGCAGGTTGGCCTGGATGGCGGCGGCACGGCGGGCCACCTCGGCCTGCCGGCCCAGTGGCTTGAGCTGACGGCGCAGCTCAGCGGTGAGGTCGGTCAGGCGGTTGAGGTTGGTCTGCATCGCGTCGAGCTTGCGCAGCGCCTTTTCCTTGCGCTTGCGGTGCTTGAGGACGCCGGCCGCCTCCTCGATGAACGCCCGCCGGTCCTCCGGCTTGGCGTGCAGCATGCCGTCGAGTCGGCCCTGCCCGACGATGATGTGCATCTCCCGGCCGATGCCGGAGTCGGACAGCAGCTCCTGGATGTCGAGCAACCGGCAGGTGTTGCCGTTGATCTCGTACTCGCTCTCGCCGGAGCGGAACATCCGGCGGGTGATGGAGACCTCGGTGTACTCGATCGGCAGCGCGCCGTCGGTGTTGTCGATGGTGAGGGTGACCTCGGCGCGGCCCAGTGGCGCCCGGCCGGCGGTGCCGGCGAAGATGACGTCCTCCATCTTGCCGCCGCGCAGGGCCTTGGCGCCCTGCTCGCCGAGGACCCAGGCGATGGCGTCGACGACGTTGGACTTGCCGGAGCCGTTCGGGCCCACCACACAGGTGATCCCGGGCTCCAGCTTCAACGTCGTGGCGGAGGCGAAGGACTTGAAGCCCTTCACCGTCAGGCTCTTGAGATACACCTTCTCGATCCTCGTCCGGTGGCCGCCGTACCGTCGCCGGCTCTGGGGACCTGGGTGAACTCGCAGACTAACCCGGTGGTGGGAACGGAGGAGCACGCGACCCGCCCCGGGTCGTGTGCGTCGAGGGCGCGAGGCACCACCGCGCTGTTGTTCCGACGGCCCCGATAATGGCGAGAGCAGTTCATGATCGGCTTATCCGTGGGCGCGCTATTCGGATGCGGCCGGGACGGTTCCCGTGCGACCGACCACAAGATCACAAATCGTCGGCCCGAAAGGAACCGGACAGTGTTGCGCGCCGGCACAGAACGTGTCGGCGCGCTTTTTGCGATAGTGCGATTCAGTTTTGTCGAGGTGGAGATCAGGTCAGCGCCGGCTCGGCCAGACGGAGCAGATCGTCCGCCTCCGCCGCAGCCGCCGCGAGCCGATCGTTGTCGGCACGCAGACGCGTGATCTCGAACTCCAGTGCCTGCACCCTGGCACGCAGTCGGGTGACCTCGTCGAGCAGACGCCGGTCGGGCGCTGCACCTACGTGGCCGTAGAGGGCCTTCGCCATGCTGACTCCTTGATATGCGCTGCCGGAAAGGCCGGCCAACGCGCGCCCATTAAGTACGCGGCTGTCATTCCAGGCTGTATCTGGGCATGACCGGGCGCGACTGGCGACACCTATATATTGAGCCGAAACCCCCTCCTTCGTCAAGTTCTCGCAGGCCGTAGATCATCTCCACGTCGACCTGTCCACTTGTCGGGGGGCTGCCTTCAAGGCACGGACACTCTCTGTCCGGACACCTTTACTGTACGCCCGGATTTCCGGAAGTCCGCCCCCTCGCGTCCGACTTCCCCTTAACTCTTCCTTAGCCACGTTGCCGCAGCTCGGGGGCGCGCCGTAGCGTCACCCCGGCCCGCAACCGACCCCTGGAGGCATAGGCGTGTACGGCTGGACCGACCCGATGGACCCGAACGGCGCACCCCGGCGCGTCGAACGGCCGACCGACGAGCCGGCCTGGCTGCACGACCGTCCGGAGCCCCGCTCGGCCTACCTGTTCGGTGACGACTCCAACCAGACCGGCGACGAGTGGCACCCGGAGCAGCCCTCCGCCGACTGGCAGTCGGGCCCGGCGACACCCGCCGCCTCGGCCGACGCCCACACCGCCACCTGGCCGGCCCACCGCCCCGATGGCGGGAGCGGCGCCTGGGCCAACAGCCGCCCGGCCGAGGACCCCACCGGCGGCTGGCACCCGGACACCGACGCGGAGACCACCGGCGGCTGGCACACCGACGCCGACCCGGAGACGACAGTCGGCGTTACCGGCCGGCCCGGCGAGGGCCGGCACCGCTCCCCCCGCCGCTGGCGCAAGCCACTGATGATCGGAGGCGCCGCCGCAGCGGCCACCCTCGTGGTGAGCTTCGGCGTCGGCGCGCTCGCGCTGCCCGGCGGTGACAACGGGGGCAGTCAGCCAACCGCCGTCGACGACACCTTCGCGACGGAGGCCCCGGCCGAGCAGCCGGCCATCGACACCCTGGCCGCACCCTCCCCATCCGCCACGCCCAGCCCGGCGCAGCCGAGCCCCTCGCCGAGCAAGGTCGTCAAGCCGACCCCGGCGGCATCACGGACCACCGCCGCGTCGCGCCGCAGCGTCGAGCGCAGCACCGCGCCGAACACGAACAGCGGGTCCAGCGGCTCCAGCGGCACCGTCAGCGCCCAGGCCCGCGAGGTGGTGAACCTGGTCAACGCCGAGCGGGCCAAGGCCGGCTGCAAGGCGCTGAGCATCGACGCCAAGCTGATGACCGCCGCACAGAAGCACAGTCAGGACCAGGCCGACCACCGGAAGATGTCGCACACCGGCAGCGACGGCAGCAACGCCGGCACCCGCCTGAACCGGGTCGGCTACACCTGGCGCACGTACGGCGAGAACGTGGCCTGGAACCAGAAGACCCCGGCCGCGGTGATGGATGCCTGGATGAACAGCTCCGGCCACCGGGCCAACATCCTGAACTGCGCGTTCACCGAGATCGGCGTCGGCATCGCCAACAGCAACGGGCCGTACTGGACGCAGGTCTTCGCCGCGCCGCGCTGACCGCGCGTCGTCCGCGCCCCCGCGCTCGTTTGACCCGGTGAGGTACGTCGGGCCGAGGGTGCGGGGCGGCGTACCGGTGCGGGCGGCGACGGGCCGTCCGGGACCCGGGAGCTGCCGATGTGGATCCGGCCGCGGCGACACGTCGCCGTACGCCCACTGCGCCGCGTCCTGTCGGCCGGCGTCGCGCTCCTCCTGGTCGTGCCGGCGTACGGGTGCCGAGCCAAGCTGACCCCGCCCGGCGCGCCCACCGCTTGGCCGGCCGCGTCTGCCCGCACCTGGCAGTGGCAGTGGCAGCTCAGCGGCCCGCTCGACCCGACGGTGGAAGCAGACGTCTTCCTGCTCGACCCGGTGGTCACCACCACCGAACAGACCACCGACCTGCGCTCCCGGGACCGCCGGTTGATCTGCCAGGTGCACGTCGGGTCGGTCCGCACCGCCGACCCGGACGCCAGCCGGTTCCCGGACATCGTCCAGGGCTCGACCGGGCGTCGGCCCGGCAGCCGGTGGCTGGACGTGCGGAGCTGGGACGCGCTCAAGCCGGTGCTGGCCGACCGTTTCCGACTCTGCCGGGGCAAGGGCTTCGGCGCGGTGGCGCTCGCCGACGCCGACGGGTACGCGTCCCGCACCGGCTTTCCGCTCGACTTCGACGACCAACTGCTGTTCAACCGCCGGCTGGCCGAGCTGGCCCGCTCGCTGAGCCTCTCCCCCGGGCTGGTCAACGACGTGCCCCAGCTCGCCGCACTGGCCCCGGACTTCGACTTCGTCGTCAACGAGGAGTGCGTCCGGCTGGGCCAGTGCGCCAAGCTGCTGCCGTTCGTCGATGCCGGCAAACCGGTCTTCCACGTGGAGTACGCCAGCTCGACCGACGAGTTCTGCGTCACCACCGTCGGCTACGGCTTCGCGTCGATCCGGAAGGACCGTCCGTTGGACGCCTGGCGGGAAGCCTGCCCCCTGCCCTGACACGGCTGTGGGCCGGGCCGTGGCCCGGCCGTGGCCGTGGCCCGGCTGCACCCAGCCCGGCTGCACCCAGCCCGGCTGCACCCAGCCCAGCCCCGCCACACCCCACCGCTCCCCGCCCCGCTGGCCTCCGCCCCTTGATCGACTCGTCTCTCATGATGTCGCGGTATCAGGCGGCCTGGGATACCGCGACATCAATGAACCCGAGTTGATCAAGGGGCAAGAACGGCGAGCGGTGGGGCGGGGACGGCGCGGGCCGTTTCCGGATGGGGTCAGGGCACCGGCACCAGCTCCGGGGCGGGGGCCGGCGGGTCGGCCGGCGCGGGCGCCGGACGCGGGCGCAGGAAGCGCGGGGCCCACCAGTTGGCGTCGCCCAGCATGGTCATCAGTGCCGGCAGCACCACGCCCCGGATGATCGTGGCGTCCAGCAGGATCGCCGCCGCGAGGCCGATGCCGAGCTGCTTCATGTCGATCGTGCTCAGCGTGGCGAAGATCGAGAAGACCCCGACCATCACGATCGCGGCGCTGGTCACCACCCCGGCCGAGGAGGTGATCCCGTAGGACACCGCGTCGCGGTTGGGCATCCCCGCCCGGATCCCCTCGCGGATCCGACTGACCACGAAGACGTGGTAGTCCATCGAGAGGCCGAAGAGCACCACGAAGAGGAACAGCGGCAGCCAGGACACGATGGCGCCCATCGAGGTGAAACCGAGCAAACCCTCGGCCCATTCACCCTGGAAGATCAGCACCAGCAGCCCGTACGCGGCGCCGGCGGAGAGCAGGTTCAGCGCGATCGAACTCGCCGCGATCACCACCGACCGGAAGGTGAACACCATGACCAGGAAGGTCAACACCAGCACGAAGCCCATGACCAGCGGCAACTTCTGCCGGACGTGAGCGGCGTAGTCCTCGCTGTCGGCCACGCTGCCGCCGACCGCGTACTCGATGCCGGGGATGCCCCGCAGCTCCGCCGGGACCAGGTCCGCGCGCAGCTTCTCCAGTGACTGCACCGACCGGTCGTCCCGACTGGCGTACGGGGTGGCCACGTCCAGTACCGACACCCGCCGGTCGGCCGACACCTCGATCTTCGGACCGTCCGCCTCGACCGGAGCGAACAACGGATCACCGGCGGCACGGGTGGACAGTTCGGTGAGGGCGGCGCGAACCCGGTCGGCCTGCTCGGCCGGCGCCCGCACGGCCACCACGTGATTGGTGCCGGTGCTCGGGAAGGCGGCGGTGAGCCGGTCGTACGCCTGCATGGCCGGCGTGGTGCGGGGCAGGTCCTCCATGCCGGGGAACTTCAGCTTCATGCCGAGCGCCGGCGCTGCCAGCGCGAGCAGCAATCCGACCGAGATGACCAGCGTCACCACCGGAGCGCGTAGCGCGGGCCGGAGCACCGCGGGCCAGAGCCGGGGCTTGCGGGGCTCGCCGTGCCGGCCGGTGCGCGGCGCGGTCAGCCGCCAGAGCAGTGGCACCCTGGGCCGGTCGACCCAGCGGCCGAGCTTGGCCAGCAGGGCGGGCAGCACGGTCAGCGAGCCGGTCACCGCGACGGCGACCACGAGGATCGAGCCGACGGCGAGGGACGAGAAGACCACGTCGCCGGCGAGCAGCAGCCCGGCCATCGAGATGATCACCGCGAAGCCGGAGACCACCACCGCGTGTCCGGAGGTCTCCGCGGCGATCTCCACGGCGTCGAGGCCGGATCGGCCCTTGGCACGTTCCTCCCGCTCCCGACGGATGTAGAACAGCGAGTAGTCGACCCCGACCGCCATGCCGATCAGCAGGATCACCGGGGCGGTGGTGTCGGTGGCCGGCACCAGGTGTGAGGCGAGAGTGGACAGACCCATCGCGGCGGCGACCGAGGAGAGCGCCAGCAGCACCGGCACGCTGGCCGCGATCAGCGCCCCGAACGCGATGATCAGGATCGCCAGGGTGACCGGCAGGCTGAGCAGCTCGGCACGCTTGAAGTCCTTGCCCAGGGTGTCGTCGAGGGCCTGGCCGATCGACGGCCCGCCGACCTGCTCGACGCGCAACTGCGGGTGATCGGCCTGCACGCCGGCGGTGGCGTCGCGCAACGGCTGCACCCGTTCCGATGCCGTCTCCGGGTCACCGGACATCGTGATCGGCAGCAGCAGCGCCGAGCCGTCCCGGGCGGTGACCGGCTGGCCCACCGAGGCGACCCCGACGACAGTGCGCAGCCGGGCCGCCGCGTCGTCGGCCGCCGCCCGGGCCGCCGCCTCGTCCAGCGCACCGCCCCGGGAGGTGATGAGGACGTTGTCCACGGCCGGGTCGTCGAAGTCAGCGGCGTCCACGATCAGGCCGGCCCGCCCTGTCTCGCCGATCGCCTGGTCGCCGCTGGTGGCCTCGTTGAGACCGGCGGCGCTGCCGCCGACGAAGCACACCGCCACGAACACCGCCCACATTGCGAGCGCCCGCCACGGGTGCTCGGCGCTCCACCGCGCCAGCCGCACCGTCACCGGTCTTTTCCTCATTCCGACTCCCCCTGTCACGTCAGCCCCCCAGTGATCGGTGCTGACGTTAGGTGCGTGACGAGGCGGTCACATCGGGGATCCGCCCCGGCGCACCCCGGAATCACCGCAGGGCGCGCGGGGGTCGGTTCGGCGGGCGTCAACCCGCTATCGGGACGTACGCCAGGGTCCAGCCCGGAGCGGCCGGCCGCGACCCGCCGGCACCACCCCGGAGTCGGCTCCGGGTCATCCCCGAAGGGAACCCCGGGGCCGTGGCTGGCAGTGCGGGCAGCTGTACGAGGACCGGTTCATGAACGCCTCGCGTCGGATCGGTGCGCCGCACCGCCGGCACGGCTCACCCTCGCGGCCGTACGCGTTCAGCGCCCGGTCGAAGTAGCCGCTCTCGCCGTTGACGTTGACGTAGAGGGCGTCGAAGCTGGTGCCGCCCTGTGTGATCGCCTCGCCGAGCACGTCGCGGACGTGGCCGAGCAGGCGTTGCGCGGCAGGGCCGGTCAGCGCGTCGGTGGGTCGGGCGCCGTGCAGCCCAGCGCGCCAGAGCGCCTCGTCGGCGTAGATGTTGCCCACCCCGGAGATCAGGGTCTGGTCGAGCAGGGCCCGCTTCACCTCGGTGTGCCGGCGGCGCAGCGCGGCGACGAACTCCGCGTCGGAGAACTCCGGGTCCATCGGGTCGCGGGCGATGTGCGCGATCTCGTCGGGCAGCTCGGCGCCGCCCTCACTCACCGAGAGCCCGCCGAACGTGCGCTGGTCGACGAAGCGCAGCTCCGGCCCGTCGTCGGCGAACCGGAACCGGACCCGCAGGTGGGTCTCGTCGGTGGTGCCGGGTGGCTGGAGCAGCATCTGGCCGGACATCCCGAGGTGCCCGATGATGGCGTCGCCGCTGTCCAGTGGCAGCCACAGGTACTTGCCGCGACGGCGGGCGTCGAGCACCGTCCGGCCGGCGAGCACGTCGGCGAAGTGCACGTCACCCGGGATGTGCCGACGGACCGCACGCGGGTGACGGACCTCGACCGAGGTGATCCGGCGGCCGACGACCCACTGGGCCAGCCCTTGCCGGACGGTCTCCACCTCGGGCAGCTCAGGCACCCCGTGACCCCGTCTCGTGGCCGTCGGCACCCCCGGCCGGCAGTGCCTGCGCCAGGTGGTCGGCCTGCTCGGCCTGGGCCGCCCGCTCGGCGCGCTCCAACGGCCCGAACGGCTCGTCGGAGTCGGCCGAGCCGCCGCGGTCGACCGGCTGGTCCTCGCGCCCGTCGCCGGCCCGCCCGTCCTGACCGTCGTCGTTCTGGCCGTTCTGCTCGGCGAGCGTCCGCCAGGCGGCCTCGGCGGCGCGCTGCTCGGCCTCCTTCTTGCTGCGCCCCTCGGCGCCGCCGTACCGGTTGCCGGCCACCACCACCCAGGCGGTGAACGTCTTCAGGTGGTCCGGGCCGGTGCCCTCGATCCGGTACTCCGGGACGCCGAGCCCCAGCGCCGCCGTCAACTCCTGCAGGCTGGTCTTCCAGTCCAGGGCGGCGCCCCGGCCGGCCGACTCGGCCATCAGCGGGTCGAAGAGCCGGTGGATGACGATCCCGGTGGTGTCCAACCCGTACTGGAGGTAGATCGCGCCGAGCAGCGCCTCCAGCGTGTCGGCGAGGATGCTCGCCTTGTCCCGGCCGCCGGTGGTCTCCTCGCCCTTGCCGAGCAGCAGGTACGCGCCGAGGCCGTCCGGGCCCAGACCACGGGCGACGTCGGCGAGGGCCCTCATGTTGACCACGCTGGCGCGCAGCTTGGCCAGCTGCCCCTCGGGGAGGTCCGGGTGGTTGTGGAAGAGCGCCGTGGTGATCACCACGCCGAGCACCGAGTCGCCGAGGAACTCCAGCCGCTCGTTGGTGGGCAACCCGCCGTTCTCGTACGCGTACGAGCGGTGGGTCAGCGCACGCTGCAGCAGCTCGGGTTCCAGGCTCACGCCGAAGGCGGCTTCCAGGTGACCGACGGACGCCCGCCGCCGCTTGTCGTTGCTCATGATGTGCGTACCTCGGTGTCGGTGGAACGGTCGGTGCGGTCCGTCGCGGCGTCGCCGTCGAGCAACGCGGAGACCAGATCGGTGGCGCGCCGCCGCCACAGGTGAGCGGCGAGAGCTATGCCGGAGGCGACGTCGTCGGCGCGGGCGGAACCGTGGCAGACGACCACAGTCCCCGCGACGCCCAACAGGGCGGCCGCGCGGGGCGCGCCACCCCCGCTGGGAGGGCCGCCAGCCATGGCGTACGCGCCCTCGATGGCCTTGAGCAGCACGTTACCGGTGAAGCCGTCGGTGACGACCACATCGGCGCGCGCGCCGAGGGCCACGTCGTACCCCTCGACCAGGCCGACGTAGCGCGCCCCGCCGGGGAGCGGCTCGACGGCGAGCAAGGGGTCGGTGGCCCGGCGGACCCGGTCGCCCTTGCCGGCCTCGGTGCCGACCGAGAGCAGGCCGACCCGCGGCGCGGCGATCGAGTGCGCCACCGCGGCGTACGCGGCGCCGAGCACGGCGTGGCGGGCGAGAGTGGCCGGGCGGGGTTCGAGGGAGCCGCCGACGTCGAGCAGGACGACCGGCCCGGCCACGGCGGGCAGGGTGGCGGCCAGGGCAGGTTGGCGGATCTCCGGCCAACGGCCGAGGCCGAGGACGGCGGCGGTGACGGTGGCACCGGTGGCACCGGCGGACACCAGGGCGTCGGCGGTGCCGTCGCGAACGGCGGTGACCGCGGCCCGGACGGTGCTCTCCGCGCGGGCGGCACTGGGGTGGTCGGCCATACCGACGACATCGCGGACGGGCCGCACAGTGATCCGGGCACGTTGCGCCGGATCGAGGGCAGCAATCATCCCGTCGGCGACCTCGGTCGGGCCGACGAGGAGCAGGTGCAGGTCAGGGTCGGCGCGCATGGCCCGCAGAGCGCCGTCAACCACGACGGCGGGAGCGTCGTCCCCGCCGAGGAGGTCAACGGCGATCCGCGCGGTGCCCGGCTCCACCGGGACGCCGGCCGGAGTGGGCCGGGCGTCGGAGGGAGCCGGGGCACCGGGCGAATGCCAGGATGCGCGCGCCGCCCGACCTGGGGTCGGGGGCGTCACTCGGCGTCCAGGTCAGACCTCGAGAACCTGGCGGCCGTTGTAGGTGCCGCAGACGGAGCAGGCGGCGTGCGGCAGCTTCGGGGACTTGCACTGCGGGCACGCAACGGTCGCGACCACGGTCGCCTTCCAGTTCGCCCGGCGGGACCGGGTGTTGCTGCGCGACATCTTGCGCTTCGGGACGGCCACGGTTCTTACTCCTCTGTAACGGTCATTTGCGACAGGCCCGCCCAACGCGGGTCGATCTGCTGGTGACTGTGGTCGGCCGGCAGATCGTCCCAGTGCGCCCCACATTCAGGGCACAGTCCTGGGCAGTCCTCCCGGCAGAGCGGGTTGGTCGGCAGCGTGAGCACCAACGCGTCCCGCAGCGCCGGCTCCAGGTCGATCAGATCGCCCTGCATCCGGCCCACCTCGTCCTCGTCGGTCGTGGCGTCCGTGGTGCTGTCCTCGTACGCGTACAGCTCCTGGATCGTCACGCCCATCGAGTCGTTGATCTCGCGCAGGCAACGGCCGCACTCGCCCTGAACGGGACCGGTGATGGTCCCGGAGACGAGCACGCCCTCGGACACCGACTGCAACCTCAGATCGAGGTCGAGGTCCGCGCCCTCCGGCACGCCGATCAACTCCACACCGAGGTCCGCCGGTGCCGGCACGACCCGCCGGACTTCACGCAACGCGCCAGGGCGGCGCGGGAGGTCCCTCGTGTCGAGGACCAACGGCGACCTGGGGTTGAGTGTCGATGGCGAGTGCTTGGGCATAGTCAGACTCCGGCCGGTGAGAGGCCGACAAAAAAGGTTACCTGGACGACCGCCGGACCGTCGAACCGGGGGCGACGCCCGCCTGAGAAGTCGGCTGGTGAGGTGCCGCTCAGAAGGGTAGCGGGCGTTCCGCCTCATCCCCAGCGAAGGTGCCGATCTCCCGCAGTGCGTGCATCTTGTCCCGGCCGCGCTCTATCGAGGCCAGCGCCCGGGTGAGGAACTGCTCGAAGTTGGCCAGCGCGGTGTCGACGTAGTCGTCGACCTCCTCACGCAGGCGCTGCGCCTCGGCCCGGGCCTCGGCGATGATCCGGGCACCCTCGTGCTCGGCCGACACGGTGATCTCGTTCACCGAGACCAGGCGGGCGTGTTCTGCCTCACCCTCGCTGATGATCCGGTCCGCCTCGCGCTTGCCGGCCTCCATGATCTTGTCGCGCTCCTCCAGGAGAGCGGCGGCGCGACGCAGGTCGGCGGGGAGGTCGGCGCGCATCTCGTCGAGGACCGCGATCATCTCACCCCGGTCGACCATGCAGTTGTTACGCGACATCGGGACGGAGCGGGCCTGCTCCACCATGGCGATCAGTTCGTCGATGCGATCGAGCGGGTCCACCGGTACCTCACTCCTGTCGTTCTTCGGCCGACCTCCATGATGCGGGCTACGGCCGTTCCCCGCGCCACCAATCATGTCGTGCCGGCCCCACACCGGCCCCATCCACCCCAACCCGGCGCGTCGCGACATCGTCACACCGCGCCCACCCTGCCCGCACTCTTGCGTCAATTTTCCGCAAAAGGGGCGTCACGGCGACCGAAGCGGCAGGACCGCCGGACGGGGAGTGTCAGGGGCGGGGGCCGAGCCGGGCCTGAAGGGCCTCACGGACCAGGTCGGGGACGTGCGCGGAGATGTCGCCACCCCACTTGGCCACGTCCTTGACCAGGCTTGAGGAGAGGAACGAGTAGAGCGGGTTGGTCGGCATGAAGAGCGTCTCGACGCCGGCCAGCCCGATGTTCATCTGGGCCATCTGCAACTCGTAGTCGAAGTCGCTGACCGCCCGCAGACCCTTGATCAGCACGCTCGCCTGCTGGGCCCGACAGAAGTCCACCAGCAGCCCTCGGAACGACTCGACCCGCACGTTGCCGTACGACGAGGTCACCTCGCGGAGCATCTCGATCCGCTCCTCGACGGTGAACAGGCCACTCTTCGACTGATTTATCAGCACACCGACGATCACCTCGTCGAAGAGCCGACTGGCCCGCCCGATGATGTCGAGGTGTCCGTTGGTGACCGGGTCGAACGAACCGGGGCACACCGCACGTCTCATGATCGGCGACCGTACCAAAGGGTGGTCTCGCCGTAACGGCGACTGCGCTCCGGGGTGATCCCGTCCACCCAGTCGAACTCCCTGGTCCGCCGGGACCGCTCCACCACCACCAGCGCGTCCGGCGCCAGCCAGTCGCCGTCGACCAGCGTGGTAAGCAGCGCGGTGATCTCCGCGTCCGGTACGGCGTAGGGCGGGTCGGCGAAGACCACGTCATACGGCCCACCGTCCGGACCGGCGGCCAGCACCGTCGCCACCTTGCCGGTGACCAGGCGGGCGGCGGGGCCGGCACGCAGAACCGCCACGTTCTCCCGGATCACCCGGGCCGCCCGCGCGTCCGACTCGACCAGCAGCACGTGCGCGGCCCCGCGGGAGAGCGCCTCCAACCCGACCGCGCCGGAGCCGGCGTACAGGTCGGCGAAGCGGGCGCCGTCGAGGTCGACCTCGGCCTCGACGGCACTGAACAGCGCCTCGCGGACCCGGTCGGAGGTGGGTCGGGTGCCGGCACCGGGGGGCGCGGCGATCCGCCGGCCGCCGAGCGTCCCGGCCACGATCCGGGTCACGGTCTCCTCCTGCTCATGCCCGCGACGCTACGCGAGCCGGAGGAGATCACGACCGACACCACCCATGTCAGCGTGGGCGCGTTCCCACGCTTCGTAACCGCGTGCCGCTCCAGCCGGAGTGACCACCGGAACGCAGCCGGGCGGCCGCTCTGTGGCTGGTCGGGGCACACGCAGCCGCTCCAGATCCATTGCGGAGCCATCGACGTCGGAGATCCACGGTGATCAGCTGGACACCATCCGTACATCAAAGATCACGAATTCGTTACATTGCCTTCTGGCAATGATCTGAACTCCCCTCATTCATGACCCGTCAGTACAGTCACCGTCTGTCCCCGCTTCGCGCGGGAACACCCCCGCGTCGCGCGACACCCCGGTGAGCAGACGACCCGCCCGGTCGTCCCGCCTCCCGTCCCTCCCGCACGCGATCCGTACCCCCTCACCAGGAGCCTGCGTGAACCCTCCCAAGACTCCGTTCCGGCGCATCGCGGCCATCGCCGCCGGCGCGCTGATCGGCCTCACCGGCGTAGCGACGGTCGCCTCCCCGGCGCTCGCCCACCACACCACCATCTCCGGCACCGCCTGCAAGACGGACACGAAGGGCGTTTACCGCGTTGAGTGGAAGGTGGTGAACAGCGAGCGCGACCTCGCCGGCACCATCACGCAGGTGTGGACCCCGTCCGGCACCGCCATCACCGGCATCGCGGCGAACACTGCGCTGCCGAAGCCGTCCGAGGGCGACGTGGTCGGCGTGCAGTACACCAAGAAGGACGCCAAGCTGGAGCTGAAGGTCACGGCGGAGTGGACGCGCGGCGGCAAGCTGCACACCAACACCGCCTCCGGCACCGCTGTCGTGCGCAAGAACTGCGCCGCCACGCCGCCGACCGCCACCCCCACGCCGACGAAGCCCACGCCGACGCCGAGCGTGACGCCGAGCGCGACGCCCTCCAGCCCCGCGCCGACGACCCCGGCCCCGACCACGCCGGCCCCGACCAGCCCGGTGCCGACCCCGCAGCCGAGCGAGCCGACCGGCCCGCTGGTGCCGGAGGAGCCCAACGCCCCGGTGTTCGAGATCATCTTCGACTGTGACGCACTCGTCGTCACCGCCGACAACCCGGCGGACGGCATCACCGAGACTCTGGTGCTCACCTCCGAGAAGAAGGTCGTCAAGAAGCTCGAGCTGGTCCCGGGCAAGAAGACCGAGGTCTCCTTCGAGGCGTACGAGGGGCTGACCGTCACTCCGAGCATCGACGGTGAGGAGGGCGACGCCTCCGAGGCCGTGAAGTGGGTCAAGCCGGCCGAGTGCAACCCGGGTCAGGGTGGCGGCAAGGACGAGCCGACCCTGCCCCTGACCGGTGCCGCGACCGGCGGGATCATCGCGGGCGCCGTGGTGCTGCTCGCCGCTGGTGCTGGCCTGTTCGTGATGGCGCGTCGTCGTCGGGTGCGCTTCACCGCCTGAGACAACCCGCTCTGACAACTGAGGGCGCGTCGACCACCCGGTCGACGCGCCCTTGGTCTGTTGCGGAGGATCACCGGCCGGGCCGGGGATCACGGAGCGGGCAATCCTCAGCCCTTCTCCAGGTATTCCGCGCGGTCCTCGTCGACCAGCGCGGCCACCGAGGCGGCCAGCGCGGGATTGCGGGTCAGCTCCGGGTCGTCCTCGACCAGGGTGATCGCCTCGGCACGGGCGTCGCGGATCAGCTCCGTGTCGCGTTTCAGAGACAGCAACCGCAGGTGTGAGCGGTGCCCGGACTGGGTGGCACCCAGCACGTCACCCTCGCGGCGCTGCTCCAGATCCAGCTCGGCGAGCTTGAAGCCGTCGCTCGTGGACGCCACGGCGTCCAGCCGCTCACGCGCCGACGAACCCTCGGCAGCCTCGCTGACCAGCAGGCAGAGCCCGGCGGCGGAGCCCCGGCCGACCCGGCCACGGAGCTGGTGCAGCTGGGAGACACCGAAGCGGTCGGCGTCCAGCACGATCATCACGGTCGCGTTCGGCACGTCCACGCCGACCTCGATCACTGTGGTCGCCACCAGCACGTCCAGGTCACCGGCCGCGAAGGAGCGCATCACCGCGTCCTTCTCGTCGGCCGGCAGGCGGCCATGCAGCACCCCGATCCGCAGCCCGTGCAACGGCCCCTCGGCCAGCAACGGGGCCACCTCGGTCACCGCCAGCGGGGGCCGGCGGCCGTTGTCGTCCACCGGTGGCGGCTCCTCCTCGCTGGCCGGCCCCTCACCAATGCGCGGGCACACCACGTACGCCTGGTGGCCGGCAGTGACCTCCTCGCGCAGTCGGCGCCAGGCCCGGTCCAGGTAGGCCGGTTTCTCGGCGGCGGGAACCACGTGCGAGGCGATCGGCGACCGGCCCCGGGGCAGCTGGGAGAGGGTGGAGACCTCCAGGTCGCCGTAGACGGTCATCGCGACCGTGCGCGGGATCGGGGTGGCCGTCATCACCAGCACGTGCGGCGGCTGGTCGGCCTTGGAGCGCAGAGCGTCGCGTTGCTCCACACCGAAGCGGTGCTGCTCGTCGACGACCACCAGGCCGAGATCGGCGAAGTCGACCCCCTCGTAGAGCAGGGCGTGGGTGCCGAGCACGATGCCGGCGGCACCGCTGGCCACCTCACCGAGGGCCCGCCGTCGGGCGGCAGCGCCCAGCGAGCCGGTGACCAGCTCGACCCGGGTGGAGTGCTCGGCGGAACCCAGCTCGCCGGCCCGCCCGAGCGGCCCGAGCAGGTCGAGCATGCCGCGGTAGTGCTGGGCGGCCAGCACCTCGGTGGGCGCCAGCAGCGCGGCCTGCCCGCCCGCGTCGACCACCTGGAGCATCGCCCGCAGCGCCACCACTGTCTTGCCCGAGCCGACCTCGCCCTGCAACAACCTGTGCATCGGGTGCGGCGCGGCCAGATCGGCGGCGATCTCCACACCGACGTCGCGCTGACCGGCGGTCAGCTCGTACGGCAGTCGGGCGTCGAAGGCGTCCAGCAGCCCACCTGACCGTGCCGGGCGGGGTCGCGCCGGCCAGTCGGCTGCCCGGTGTTTGCGCTGTACAAGGGTCAGCTGGACGGCGAACGCCTCGTCCCACTTGAGCCGCCGCCGCGCCCGGTGCAGTTCCTCCTTGCTGGACGGACGGTGGATCTCGGTCAACGCGGTGCCCAACCCGACCAGCTTGCGGCTGGCGCGCACGGTGCCCGGCAGCGGATCGTCCGGCGGGGTGAACGTGTCCAGGACGACTCGCACGCAGCGCGCGATCACCCAGGTCGGCACGGCCGCGGCGGCCGGGTAGACCGGGATCAGCGCGCCAGCGAACTCCTCGATCTCGTCGCTGACCGCCGCCTCGCCGTCGCCACCCTCGCCGAGCAGGACGTACTCCGGGCCGTTGAGCTGCCGTTTGCCCCGGAACTCGGTGACCTTGCCGGCGAACAGCCCCCACCGGCCGGGGCGCAGCTCCCGTTCGCGCCATGCCTGGTTGCCGAAGAAGGTCAGTGTCAGCACCCCGCCGGAGCCGTCGCCGACGGTCACCTCCAGCAGGTTGCCCCGCCGCTGCCGCATCGGGCGCACCGCGGTGCGCTGCACCTGGGCCAGCACGGTGACCTGCTCGCCGACGTCCAGCGAGCGGATGTCGGTGTGCTCGCCGCGCTCGTCGTAACGACGGGGGAAGTGGTAGACCAGGTCACCCGCGGTGTGCAGGTCGAGGTGCGTGGCCAGCGCCTTGGCTGTCTTGTCCCCGACCAGCTTCTTCAGCGGAGTGTCCACCGTGGCTGGTTCGCTCATTCGATCCCTACCAGGAGCGGATAAAACGGCTGGCCCCCCGGGTACGCGTGCACCTCGACGAACGGCCAGCGTCTCGCGACGTGCGCGCGGACGGCATCGGTGAGCCCGGCCGGGGCATCCGCCCCGGCCAGCAGGGTGACCATCTCGCCACCGCCGCCGAGCATCCGGTCGACCACGGCGGCGCAGGTGTCGGTGAGGTCGGTGCCGATGAGGTGCACCTCCCCCTCGACCAGCGCCAGCACGTCGCCGGGACGGCACGGGCCGGCGACGGTCAGCGCCTCCCGGCTGGCGTGGCAGACCTCGGCGTAGCGGCAGGCGCCGGCCGCCTCGGCCATCGCGATCACGTCGTCCTCGAAGCGGCGGTCGTCGTCGCGGACCGCGAGGGCGGCCAGCGCCTGCACGGGCGAGCGCGTTGGCACCACGCTGACCTTGATGCCGTGCCGATGGGCCTCGCGGGCGGCCGCGCTCGCCACCGCCTCGGTGTTGGCGTCGTTGGGCAGCACCACCACCCTGGCCGCGCCGGTGCTGCGCACGGCGTCCAGCAGCTCACCCGTGGACGGGTTGCCCGGCACCACTGTGGCGCCCTCGGCGGCGAACAACTCGGCGATGCCTCCGCCGGTGGCGACCACCACCGCGGCCCGTCCGGCCGTCACGGGGCCCGAGGGCGGCTCCGGCTGGTCGGCGAAGCGGGTCACCGAGATCCGGTACGGGCGACCGGCGGCGACCCCCGCCTCGACCGCTGCGCCCACGTCGTTGACGTGCACGTGCACGTTCCAGGTGCCCTCGGGCTCACGCCCGTCGCCGACGATGACCAGCGAATCCCCCAGCGCGTCCAGCGCCCGTCGCAACCCGTCGACCGCCTCCCCCCCGGCGTCGAGCAGGAACTGCACCTCGTACGCGTACTCGTCGGAACCGGTCTCCCGGGCGACGGTGGCCGCCGGGCGGGCGGAGCGCGGCGTCGGCGCGGGCTGAGGGGTGCTCTCCCCGGTGAGCACCGCGACCAGGGCATCGAGCAGCACGCACAGCCCTCGGCCACCCGCGTCGACCACGCCCGCGCGGGCCAGCGCCGGCAGTTGCTCCGGGGTGTGGGAGAGCGCCTCGGCAGCGGCCCGGGCTGCGGCGCGGACCACCGCCGGCAGGTCGTCGCTGTCCGCCCGTTCGGCGCCCGTGGCCGCCGCTGCGACCACCGTCAGCACCGTGCCCTCGACCGGCCGGGCAACCGCGGTGTACGCCGCGGCGGAGCCGGAGCGCAGCGCGGCGGCCAACTCCCGACCGCGCACCGCCGGCACCCCGGCGACCTCGTCGGCGAACCCCCGCAGGATCTGCGAGAGGATCACCCCGGAGTTGCCCCGCGCGCCGAGCAGCGCGCCCTGCGCCATCAGCCGCAACGCGTGCCCGTGCGCGGTCGGCCCGCTGTCGGGGAGGGTGTCCAGGTTCATGGCGAGAGCCTGCTGGGCCGAGGTGAGGGTGAGCACCAGGTTGGTGCCGGTGTCGCCGTCGGGCACCGGGTAGACGTTGAGCTGGTCGATCTCGCCCTGGTGACGCTTGAGCGCGGCCAACCCGCTCGCACACCAGCGGCGGACCGCGGCGGCGTCGAGGGTGTCCAGCACGGCCAGAAGCCTACTGGCGCGCACCGACACGCGTCGGACTCGTCCCGCGTGTCCCCCGCGCCCCGCTCCGGCGGTGGCCGTAACACGGGCAAACTCCTCCGGTACCCTTGCCGCCGGGCCGGTCCCACCCACGGGCGGGCGGGCCCACGACCAGGCACAAGCCGGGGCACGGGCGAGCGCCGGACCGGGCCAGTTGGCCGGGTCGGCGAGTCATCGGGTAACCTGACCAGGTTGCCCGGGCAGCACCTGCCGGCGACCCCATGAACGTATCAATCCCAGGAGTATCCCGTGGCTAGCGTGTGCGACGTCTGTGGCAAGGGACCGGGCTTCGGCCACAACGTGTCCCACTCGCACCGGCGGACCAACCGCCGCTGGAACCCGAACATCCAGTCGGTGCGTACCCCGGCCGGTGGCGGCAACACCAAGAAGTTGCAGGTCTGCACCTCGTGCATCAAGGCCGGCAAGGTCACCCGCGCCTGACGCGGTAGCACCCACCTTCTCGTACGGCGGAGCCGGCGGACCCTGAGGTCCGCCGGCTCTGTCGCGTCCGGTCGCCGCCTGAGCTGTGCTGCTTGATCGACTCGGTTTTCCGGGAGTCGGGGTGTCCGCCGCTGGGGAACAGCCCGAGTTCAAGAAACCCGAGTCGATCACCGCAACGGAGTCAGAGGGTGCGGCCGAAGGAGACGCAGCCCTCCGCGTCCTTGTAGAAGCCGAAGTTCGGAATCCGCTCGTAACCGGCGGAGCTGTACATCGCGATCGCCTCGGGCTGCTTGTCCCCGCACTCCAGGACCACCCGCTTACGGCCCTGCTCCCGGGCCGAGCGCTCGACGGCCGCCAACACCGTGCGGGCCACGCCCCGCCCACGCGCAGCCGGGGCCGTGTACATCCGCTTCAGCTCCGCGGTGTCCGCGCCGTGGCTGCGCCAGCCACCGCACCCGACCGGTTCGCCGGCCAGGTAGGCGACCAGGAACGCGCCATCCGGCGGCTCGAACTCGGTCGCGTCCACCGGGGTGTCGTCGCCGGTGCCGCCGTAGCGGGCGCCGAGGTCGGCCAGTGCGGCTTGGATCAACTGCTGTGCCACCGGTGCGTCGAACCGCACCGTCCGGATCTCGATCTCACTCACGGTGTCCAGGGTACGGCGGGCCCCAGTCCTCACCGGAAATGGTCCCAGCCGGTCGGGCCGTCGTGGGGCGCGCCGTCGACCGTCACCCCGGCACCCTCCGTGACCAGGCCCACCGGCCGCCAGTCCGGCGGCAGCACGACCGCCGGGGGGAAGGTCGCGGCCAGCGCGTGGTCGTCGCCACCCGCCAGGATCCAGGTGTACGGGTCGACGCCGAGTGCCTGCGCCGCGTCGGCCATCTGCCGGGGCACCTCGAACGCGTCCCGCCGCACGTCGATGGCCACCCCGCTGGCCGCCGACACGTGGCCGAGGTCGGCGAGCAGCCCGTCCGACACGTCGATCATCGAGGTGGCGCCGAGCCGGGCGGCCTGCGGGCCGGCCTGGTAGGGCACCTGCGGCCGCCGGTACGCCTCGACCAGCAGCCGGGGAGTGCGGAAGCCGCGGGTGAGCACGGTCAGCCCGGCAGCCGCGTACCCGCTGCGCCCGGCCAGGGCGAGCACGTCACCGGGACGGGCGCCGGAGCGCAGCACGGGTGGGCGGCCCTCCAGGTCGCCCAACGCGGTGACCGCCACGGTCAGGGTGGGGCTGGCCGACATGTCCCCGCCGACGACGCTGGCGCCGACCGTCGCCGCCTCGGCGGCGAGCCCGTCGGCCAGCTCCTCCGCCCAGCCGGTCTCCAGGTCAGCCGGCATGCAGAGCGCGACCAGCAGGGCGGTCGGCGTGGCGCCCATCGCCGCGATGTCGGCCAGGTTGGCCGCCGCCGCCCGGTGCCCGACGTCGCGCGCCGAGGACCAGTCCCGCCGGAAGTGCCGACCGTCGACGAGCACGTCGGTGGAGGCCGCCACCCGGCCGTCCGGGGCGGCCACCACTGCCGCGTCGTCGCCGGGGCCGAGCAGGGTCGTGGGCCCGAACGAGAGTCGGGCAGTTATCTTCCCGATCAGCCCGAACTCCCCGATCCCGGACACACTGGCGCCACTGCCGGCGTTCTGCCCGTGCTGCCCGGCTCCGCCGTGCTCGCTCACCGCTGCTCCTTGACGACCGATAGGGATCAGACCTGGTCCGTAAGGTAGTTTCACCCTTCGGGCCGCTCCCGGGCGGCGACGGACGGAGGTCGAGTCGTGGTACAGGCGTACATCCTCATCCAGACCGAGGTCGGCCGCGCACGTGACGTGGCGGGTCTCATCGCGGACATCCCCGGCGTGGTGCGCGTCGACGCCGTCACCGGGCCGTACGACGTGGTCGTCCTCACCGAGGCGAACACCGTCGACGAGCTCGGCAAGCTCATCGTCAGCAAGGTGCAGATGGTGCCTGGCATCACCCGCACCCTCACGTGTTCGGTGGTGCGGCTGTAAGTGGACGAGATGACGGCCTCCTCTGCACGTGACGACGACCGGACGCGTGAGCCGGCTGACGGTAACCGCGACCCGGCCGACACCGCCGCCGCCGCGCCGGCCGGCCGGGACCGGACCATTCGCGGCGCCGCGCTACTGGCCACGGTGATCGCGCTGCCGATCACGCTGCTGGTGGCCGTGCTGGCCTTCAACAAGCTCAGCCCGGGCGCACCCGCGGCCGCGCCGACCCCGTCCGCGACGACTCCCCGGGTGCATTCCACCGCCCCGGTGGAGATGGCCGCCCCGGCGCTGGCCGCCCGCCCGGCCACGGTCTGCCGGGCCCTGCTCTCCCAACTGCCGGCGAACATCCGCGACCTGACCCAGCGGCCGGTCACCGCCGGCCCGGAGCAGAACGCGGCGTACGGAGACCCCGCTCTCACCGTGGCCTGCGGCGGCACCGAGCCGGAGTTCCCCAGCACCGACGAGGTCTGGACGGTGAACCGGGTCTGCTGGCACCTGGCCGAGCAGGCCGACGCGGCGGTGCTCAGCACTGTCGACCGGGAGACGCTGATCACGGTGCGTGTCCCGCGCTCCTACGAGCAGCCGTTGCAGTGGCTGACGACCATCTCCAGCACGATCGTGGCGACAGTGCCCTCCGGCGGCGCCATCCCGTCCGGCTGCCAGCGCTGACCCGATCCCGCGCCGCCTGACGCACGTCGGGCGGGACCGGGCGGCTCGGCTGTCTGACGCTCCTGGGCCGGGTGGCTCAGTGCAGGCCGACGCCGCGCCGCTGGGCGGTGCGGATCAGGCGGTTGACCAGCTTCGGATATTCCAGGCCGGAGGCCGCCCACATCCGGGGGAACATCGACGTCGGGGTGAACCCGGGCATCGTGTTGATCTCGTTGAGGTAGACATCCAGCTCGGGGGTGACGAAGAAGTCGGCCCGGGCCAGGCCCGCGCAGTCCAGCGCCGTGAACGCGCGGACGGCGTACTCCTGCACCTGGCGGGTCACCTTGTCCGGCAGGCCGGCCGGGATGTCGTACTCGCAGGAGTCGTCGAGGTACTTCGCCTCGAAGTCGTAGAAGTCGTGGTCGGCCACGACCCGCACCTCGGCCAGCACGGACGCCTCGGGCGCACCGCCGGCCTCGCCCTCCAGCACACCGCACTCGACCTCGCGGCCGATGATCGCGGCCTCGATGATGACCTTCGGGTCGAACTGCCGGGCGGCGGCGACCGCGTCGTCGAGCTGCGCCCAGTCGGTGACCCGGGTGATGCCGAACGACGACCCGGCCCGGGACGGCTTGACGAAGACCGGCAGACCGAGCCGCTCCTTGTCCTGCTCGCTGAGCGTCATGCCGTTGCGCAGCACGGCGTACGAGCCGACCGGGATGCCCTCGACGGCGCAGAGCTTCTTGGTGAACTCCTTGTCCATCGCCGCTGCGGACGCGAACACGTTCGCCCCGACGTAGGGGATGCCGGCCATCTCCAGCATTCCCTGGATGGTGCCGTCCTCGCCGTACGTGCCGTGCAGCACCGGGAAGACCACGTCGACGTCGGCGAGCACCCGGGGGCCCTCGGTCGGGTCGAGCACCATGAGCCCGTTGCCGGTGGGGTCGGCGCGCAGCACGATGTCGTCGCCGGAGTCGGCGGTGATCTCCGGCAGCTGACGGGCGTTAATCGCGAGCTGGGCGGGATCTCCGCTGGTCAGGACCCACTGGCCGGCCCGGGTGATGCCGACGGGCACCACCTCGAACTCGTCGGGGTCGAGCGCGCCGAAGACGCTGCCGGCGCTGACGCAGGAGATGCCGTGCTCCGGGCTGCGGCCGCCGAACACGATCGCCACGCGGGTCTTGCCTGGGGTGGTCACTCCGGTCACCTCTTCGTACGCGACTGCGGCTGGTCGTGCTCGCCGGTGGCGCTCACCCGGTTGACCTTACTGTGCGTGGCGGTAGGGCGAGGCGATACCCGGCGAGCCACAGCACGACACGGCAATCGGTCAACAAAGGATGTACGGTGCGTGACGGGACAGTCGCGGTGTCGCAGGCCGGTGACCTGGGCCTGCTCAGTCCCGGGAGTGCCTGCGACCGACCGCGATCACCTTGACCCGTTGTCGGCCGGCGCGCACCATGCCCAGCGCCATGAACGCTCCGGCGATCCGGTCGGCGGCCTCCCGGCTGCTGGCGCCGACCACCTGTCGGCGTCGCTCGGGCGCGACCCTCTCGTTGCGGTCGATGCCCTCGACGGGGCGCACGTCGGTGAGCACCACGAGGAAGCGGGTCATCGACGGCCGCCCGGGTGCACGGCGGAGGGCTCCGGACAGGTTCGCACGTCGTCTCCTTCCGGCGGGACGGGATGGCGGGGCGGCACGCGACGATCGGGCACGGGGGAGAAACCCGATCGCCGCGCGCCCCATCCCCTCCGGTCGCTCACCACCACCGTCGCCACGACAACCGGCGGTGAGGACGCGGTAACAGATTGACACGTGTACAGCCGTGAATGCAACTCTCATCGACGTTTTCTCATGCAGACGTTCCCGCAAATGTGTGCGACCATCGATGCATGGCCCCCAAGACCGCCCGCGCCCGCCGGCTCGGCATCGCCCTGCGCCATCACCGGGAAGCCGCCGGCCTGACGCTGGAAACCGCGGCGGATGAGATCAACAGCACCCGCAGCACCCTCTCCCGGTACGAGAACGCCCAGACCCTGATCAGCCCGGCCACCGTGCGCGCCCTGCTCACGTCGTACGGGGTGGGGGCCGAGGAGGTGGCTGCGGCGGTGCAGCTCGCCAAGGACGCCCGCAAGCCGGGCTGGTGGGTGTCGTACTCGTACCTGCTGGATCCGCGCACCATCGACTTCATCGCGCTGGAGGCCGAGGCGACGGCCATCGCCAACTTCGAGCCCTCGGTGGTGCCCGGCCTGCTGCAGACCGCGGACTACGTCCGTGGCGTGATGCGCGGTGGGCCGCACACCCTCGGCGACGACCTGGTGGAGCAACGGGTCAAGATCCGGCTGGACCGTCAACAACGGCTCACCGGCGACAACCCGCCCATCTTCGACGCGATCATCGACGAGGGCGCGCTACTGCGTCCCGTCGGTGACAAGTCGGCGATGGACGGGCAACTGCGTCACCTGGTCAAGATGGCCGAGCTGCCCAACATCAGCGTCCAGGTGATCCCGCTCTCCGCCGGCTACCACCGGGGCACGCGGGGTTCGCTGCACATCCTGGAGTTCGCCGACCCGGAGGACCCGATCATCGCCTCGGTGGAGACCGTGGCAGGTCAGATGATCCTCGACCGGGCCGGCGAGACGCGTACCTGCACCAAGATCATGGAGCATCTCCGAAGCGTGGCGCTCAGCCCGGCGGACAGCCGCGAGATGCTCCTGTCAGTCCTGAAGGGACGGTAGGACCGATGACACCGACAATCACAGCGGCCTTGGCCGCGGCGGCGTGGCGCAAGAGCAGCCGCAGCGGCGACGAGGGTGCCTGCGTCGAGGTTGCCGCGCTGCCGCGGCTGGTGGCCGTCCGCGATTCCAAGGACCCGGCCGGCCCGGCTCTGCTGTTCGCAACGGGCGCCTGGGCCGCCTTCGCTCAGGCGCCACCTCGCCGCTGACCAGGCCGTCGCACCGCTGACCCGACCTGGGGCCACCGCAGCCCGGACCGGGCAATGCCCCCTGCTGACCGCCCGCCGCGCCGCCGATCAGGGCGCGCGGCGGGCCAGGCCAGGCATGTGGCAGGCCCAGGCGCGGCAGGCTCAGGCCCGGCAGGCTCAGGCCCGGCAGGCTCAGGCCCGGTGGGCTCAGGCCCGGTGGGCTCAGGCGACCAGCGGGCGGGGCTCCGGGACGGCGCGCAGGGCCTCCAGCGCGGCGATCGCCACGCCCCGGGCCCCAGCCATGTCCCGGTCCGGCACCAGCGCGAAGGTGGCCACCGCGGCCTGCTCCTCGCGGAGCACTGTGTGTTCGCGGACCGTCGCCAGGAACCAGTCGCGGAACTCCGGTGCCGCCTCGACCACCCCGCCACCGACGAAGTACGCGTGCGGGTCGGTGAAGTTCGCCGCAACGGTGAAAAGCCGGCCCAGCGCCATCGCCTGCTGGGTGAAGAGGTCCCGTGCGAGGGCGTCTCCCCGTTCGCCGTACCCGCGAACCAGCTTGGCCGCCCGAGCCAGCGGCTCGGCGGCGAGCGGGTGGTCGGGGTAGCGGGTCAGCCAGTACGGCAGCAGGTTGCGCTCGATGCCGGTCAGCGAGGCCACGCTCTCGACGTCACCGGTGAAGCCGCAGGCACAGGTGGGTTCCTGCTGCCCCGGGCTGAGCAGCCCGTTCAGCGGGATGTGCACGTGACCGAGCTCCCCGGCCATTCCGGCCGCACCGGCGATCACCCGACCGCTCTCGACCACACCGCCGCCGAGGCCGGTGCCCACGATCGCGGAGACCGACGAGCGGCCCATCGCGTCGGCGCCGAAGTACACGTGGTGGGCGTAGAGCGCCGCCGCGTTGCCGTCGTTGTGATAGACGACCGGCAGGCCGAGCCGTCGTTCCAGCGCGCCCCGCACGTCGAAGCCCCGCCAGGCCGGCTGGGAGAAGTTGGTGGAGCCCCGCGACGAGATGACGCCGTCGGCGCTGGCGGGGCCGGGAGTGTCCAGCCCGACCGCCTGGACCAGGTCGCGCGGCACCCCGGTCTGCGCCAGGGCGCCGTCCAGCGCCTGGGCGAGTGCCTCGATCGCCGCCTCCGGCCCGGCCCGTACCTCGCTGGGGATCTCCAACAGCCCGTCCACCAGGAAGCGGCCGTCCACCGTCAGCACGGTGGCGTTGTTGCTGGTGCCGCCGTTGTCCAGCCCGACGACCACCGGCACACCTGCGCTGCCCACCGATACCGCCTCCCGCCGTCATGAGTGTGAGCCGAGGCTAGTGCCAACCCTCCTCCCCCGCTACGCCCGGCCACCCGAGCGGGCTCAGTTGGGGCGGCGGGCGGTCACTGCTGTGGCGTCCAGGTCCTCGTCGTGTCGCACGCTCGGCACCAGCCCGGCGGCGGCGAGCGCAGCGCAGAGCACGTCCGCCTGGGCGTCGCTGGCCTCGACCACCACGTGTCCGCCAGGGGCCAGCCAGGAGGCGGCACCGACGCCCACCCGGCGCAGCACGGTGAGCCCGTCCGGCCCGCCGTCGAGCGCCACCGGGGCCTCGTGCAGCCGCGCCTCGGCGGGCATCAGCGCCACTGCGTCGGTCGGCACGTACGGGGCGTTGGCGACCACCAGGTCCAGCCGACCCCGCCACTGCCGGGGCAGCGGTGTGAAGAGGTCACCCTCGTACACCTCGGCGTCCAGCCCGGCGAGGTTGCGGCGTGCGCACGCCACGGCCGCCGGGTCGATGTCGGCACCGGCCAGCCAGCGTGGGGCGAGCCGGTGCGCCAGCGCGACGGTGGTGGCCCCGGAGCCGCAGCAGAGGTCGGCCACGGCCGGCGCCGGGCCGGTCAGTTCGGCGGCCACCTCGACCAGCAGCGCGGTCCGCCCACGCGGCACGAAGACGCCAGCGTCGACGGCGATCCGCAGCCCGCAGAACTCGGCCCAGCCGAGCAGGTACTCCAGCGGTTCACCGGCCACCCGCCGGTCGGTCAGCTCAGCCAACGCCGCCGGGGTGTCCGCGGCGGCCAGCAGCAGGTCGGCCTCGTCCTCGGCGTAGACGCAGCCGGCGGCACGCAGCCGGCCCACGAGCGCGGACCGGTCGGCCAGGGGTGCTGACGTCACGAGCCTCCTCGGACCGACCCGGCCGCGTCCAGGGCGGCGGCGATGTCGGCCACCAGGTCGGCCGTGTCCTCCGCACCGCAGGAGAGCCGGACGAAGCCGGGTGCGGTGTCGTCGCCCCACTGCTCCCGCCGGTCCGCCGTGGTGTGCAGGCCACCGAAGGAGGTCGCCGCCGCCACCAGCCGGGCGGCCTGGATGAACCGGCCCACCCGGTCGGCGCTACCCAGATCGAACGAGAGCACCCCCGGCATCCGACGCATCTGGGCCGAGGCCACCGCGTACGCGGGATCGCCCGGCCGCCCCGGCCAGCGCAGACCCGTCACGTCCGGCCGGCCGGCCAGCAGGTCGGCGACCGCGGCGGCGTTCGCGCTCTGCCGGGCCAGCCGCAGATCGAGGGTGGCCAGCGACCGGTGTGCCAGCCAGGCGTCGAACGCTCCCGGCACCGCCCCGGTGGTCGTACGCCAGGTCGTCACCGCCCCGATCAGCTCGGTGGACCGGCTGGCCAGGTAACCCAGCAGCAGGTCGGAGTGGCCGGTGAGCGCCTTTGTGCCCGAGGCGACCACCAGGTCCGCGCCGAGGTCCAGTGGGCGCTGACCGAGCGGGGTGGCGGTGGTGTTGTCCACCGCGAGCAGCGCGCCCGCGGCGTGCGCCCTTTCCGCCAGGGCCGCCACGTCGACCACGTCCAGGCCCGGGTTGGCCGGCGTCTCCACCAGCACCAGCCGGACGCCCTCGAACGACGGGTACGGTCCGGCGGTCGGCGCGAACAGCACCCGGACGCCGATGCCCTCCAGCACGTCGGTGGCGAACGCCCGGACCGGGAAGTATCCGTCGGAGGGCAGCACCACCGTGTCCCCCGGGCGCAGCAGGGTGAGCAGCAGGCCGGTGATGGCCGCCTGACCGGTGGCGAAGACGCGGCAGTCGCCGCCTTCCAACTCGCCCACGGCCGCCTCCAGGAGCCGCCGGGTCGGGTTGTCGGGGCGACCGTAGCCGTTCGGCGACGTGCCCTGGCCCTGGAACGGGTCGAGGTGGTACGGCGCGGCGAAGACCGGCCCGGGCAGGAACGGGTCCCCTGGTGCCGGCTCGGGCAGGCCGGCGCGTACGCAGCGGGTGCCGTCTCCCAACTCGCTCATCGGATTCCTCACTCGTACGACTCGGGTTTGGCGGTGCGGCTCATCAGGGCTTCCACGGCGAGGCGTGGGTCCATCCCCTCGTGGCAGATCCGCTCGACGTGCTCGGTGATGGGCATCTCCACACCGTGCGCGCGGGCCAGGTCGCGAATCGCCAGGCAGCTCTTCACACCCTCGGCGGTCTGCCGGGTGGCCGTCTGGGCCTGCTCCAGCGTCTCGCCCCGGCCCAGGTGCTCGCCGAAGGTGCGGTTGCGGGCCAGCGGGGACGAGCAGGAAGCGACCAGGTCGCCCATTCCCGCGAGGCCGGCGAAGGTGATCGGGTCCGCGCCGAGCGCCACGCCCAGCCGGGCGGTCTCGGCCAGCCCCCGGGTCATCAGCATGGCCCGGGTGTTGTCGCCGAAACCCATCGCGGTGGCGATGCCGTACGACAGGGCGATCACGTTCTTGACCGCCCCGCCCAGCTCGCAGCCGATCACGTCGTCGTTGGTGTACGGGCGCAGGTATGGCGTCCGGATCGACGCCTGCACGAGCGCGGTGCGGTGGCTGTTCGTCCCGGCGACGACGGTCGCGGCGGGCTGCTCGGCGGCGATCTCGGGGGCCAGGTTCGGGCCGGACACGACGACCACCCGGTCCGCGGCGACCCCGGCGGTCTCCACGATGACCTCGCTCATCCGCTTGGTGGTGCCGAGCTCGATGCCCTTCATCAGCGACACCAGGGTGGAGTCGGGGTGCAGGTGTCCGACCCACTCGGCGAGGTTGCCGCGCAGGGTCTGCGACGGCACCGCCAGCACCACCAACTCCGCGCCGATGATCGCCTCGGTCGCGTCGGCGGTGGCGGTGACCCGGGCCGGCAACAGCAGGTCGGGCAGGTACTCCGGGTTGCGGCGCTCGGTCCGGATGCTCTCAGCGACCGGCGCACGGCGGGCCCACACGGTCACGTCACGCCCCGCGTCGGCCAGGATCTTGGCGAACGCGGTGCCCCAGGAACCGGCGCCGAGCACCGCGACGTGGCCGGTCATGCCAGGTCGCCCTGCTGCTCGTGCCGGACGGAGGACCGGGCCGGTCGTTCCCACAGCGGCGGCGGGGTGCCGCCACGGATCTCGGCGAGCATGTCCCGCAGCCGCAACATGATGGTGTCCGTCATCTCCTCGAGGGTGGCCCGGGTCGGCGGGGCGTCCGCCCACCGGCTCAGGTCGATCGGGTCTCCGGCGACGACGGTCACCGGGGTCCGGGGGCGCAGGTTGACGCGGCTGGTCCGGGGGTCGAAGATCCGCTCCGGTCCCCACATCACCACCGGTACGACGGGTGCGCCGGTGGCCAGGGCCAGCCGGGCGGCACCGGTCTTGGCCTTCATCGGCCACAGCTCCGGCTGTCGGGTGGTGGTGCCCTCCGGGTAGATCACCACGGCACCGCCCTGATCGAGCGCGGCGACGAGTGCGTCCAGCGAGCGGACCGCGTCGACGCTGCCCCGCTCGACCGGGATCTGTAGGCACCGGTGCAGGATCCAGCCGACCACCGGCACCCGGAACACGCTGGCCTTGCCCAGGTACTGCGGCCAGCGCCCGGAGTCGTAGATGAAGTGCGCGGAGACGAGCGGGTCGGCGTGCGAGATGTGGTTCGCCACGATGATCACGCCACCGTCGCCGCCGAGGTGTTCCTGGCCCCGCCAGGTGCGCCGGGTCCACACGGTCATCACCGGCTTGACCAGCCACACGGCGAACCGTTGCCAGAACCCCAGCCTCCGCCGTGCCACTGTGCCTCCTCGTCGCGCCCCAACCCCGCCGCGAAACCCCGCCCGCGACACCCGCAGCGGAAATCATGCCTGCTCGCCCCCGGTACGGCCAGTGAGGGTCCCGCCGTGCGGCTGGCAGGATTGCGGGCGTGAGTCAGCCGAGGTGGGCCGTGGTGGTGCCGGTGAAGCATCTGGCCGCTGCCAAGAGCCGGCTGCGGGGCGCGCTATCCGGCGTACCGCATGAGGAGCTGGCGCTGGCCCTGGCGGCCGACACCCTCCGCGCGGTGCTGGCCTGCCCGGCGGTCGCCGAGGTCCTGGTGGTCACCGACGACGCCCGGGTCGCGGCGGCGGCGCTGGGCGCCGGCGCGCGGGTGCTGCCCGACGGGCCGGACGCCGGCCTGAACGCGGCGTTCCGACACGGCGCCGCCGGGACCACCGCCGGCTGGGTGGCCGGGCTCACCGCGGACCTGCCTGCGTTGCGCCCGGCCGAGCTGGCCGGCGCGCTGCTCGCGGCGCAGAACGGCCGGGAAGGGGTACGCCGGTTCGTGCCGGACGCGCCCGGCAGCGGCACGGTGCTGCTCGCCGCCCCGCCGGGTGTGCCGCTGGATCCTCGCTTCGGGGTGGGCTCGGCGGTCGCGCACGCGGCGAGCGGGGCGCTGCCCCTGACCGGCGACTGGCCCAGCCTGCGCCGGGACGTGGACACCGCCGCGGACCTGGCCGCCGCCGCCCGGCTCGGACTGGGGCCACGCACCGCCGCGCTCGTCGCCACCGCCAGCCGTCCGGCCCGCTCCGCGGGGTGACCCCCCGGGTGTACGGTGCCAGCATGCAGGGCACGGTGGCCAGCTATGACGCGGCAACACGCAGCGGTGTGCTGCTGCTCGACGACGGCACCGAGATGCGCTTCCCCGCGCGGGCCTTCGATGCCTCCGGGCTGCGGTTGCTCCGGCTGGGCCAGCGGGTCCGCATCGACACGGATCCCGACGGAGAGGTCGTCCGGGTGACATTGCCGACGATGATCTGAGCCGGCGAGCCCAAGTTCATTTTGCGTTCACCGTAATCGGGTGATTATGAGCGGGTGAGCACCCCTCGCGAGCAACCGGCCCACCCGCCCACCACCGACCTCCGCAACGGCTCCCGCACGCGCGGCACCGACGGCCGCTTCCGCCCGTCCCGCGCGGAGAGGGCCAGCGCCGCCCGCGCCGACACCCTCGCCGACGACCCGGCTGCCGCCTCCTCCGGGCTGGACGAGGTCCTCGACCCCACGCCGAGCGTCGAGGCTGCCGGCCCGACCGCCGGTGGCGTCCACCAGGTCCTGCCCGGCGACCTACCGACCGGCGCCGATGACGAGGACGACGAGCCGCCGGCGCCGCTGCCGGAGGACCGGTTCCTCAACCGGGAGCTCTCCTGGCTCGACTTCAACGCCCGCGTGCTCACCCTGGCCGAGGACCAGCGCACCCCACTGCTGGAACGGGCCAAGTTCCTGGCGATCTTCGCCAGCAACCTGGACGAGTTCTACATGGTGCGGATCGCCGGGCTGAAGCGGCGCCTCTCCGCCGGCCTGCCGGTGCGCGGCGGGGACCGGCTGCCCCTGCGTACCCAGTTGGAGCTGATCGCCGAGCGCACCGCGGCACTGGGTGCCCGGCACGCCGCCTGCTTCGTCGACGACGTGCTGCCCAAGCTGGCCGACGAGGGCATCCGCATCCTGCGCTGGGGCGAGCTGGGCGACCCGGAGCGGGAACGCCTGCGCACCTACTTCCGGGAGCACATCTTCCCGGTGCTGACCCCGCTCGCGGTCGACCCGGCGCACCCGTTCCCGTACATCTCGGGGCGCTCGCTGAACCTGGCGGTGGCGGTCCGCGACCCGAACGGCGGTTCCGAGCTGTTCGCGCGGGTGAAGGTGCCCAACAACGTGCCCCGCTTCGTCCGGGTCGACAGGGGCCAGCCGGGCGTACGGATGCTTCCCCTGGAAGACCTGATCTCGGTGCACCTGGGGCAGTTGTTCAGCGGCATGCAGGTGGTCGAGTGCCACCTGTTCCGGGTCACCCGTAACGCCGAGGTGGAGGTCGACGAGGACCGCGACGAGGACCTGCTGCAGGCCCTGGAACGGGAGCTGGCCCGGCGGCGGTTCGGTCCACCGGTCCGGCTGGAGGTGGCCGCGTCCATCTCCGACCACGTGCTGGAGCTGCTCGTCCGCGAGTTGGACATGGACGACCAGGACGTACTGCGGGTGCCCGGACTGCTGGACCTGTCCGCGCTGTGGCAGGTCTACGGCGAGGCCGACCGGCCAGACCTCAAGGACCCGCCGTTCGTGCCCTCCACCCACCCCCGGCTCGCCGAGGGCGAGGTGCCGCGCAGCGTCTTCTCCACACTGCGCGACGGGGACATCCTGGTGCACCACCCGTACCACTCGTTCGCGACCAGCGTGCAGCGCTTCATCGAGCAGGCCGCCGCCGACCCGAACGTGCTGGCCATCAAGCAGACCCTCTACCGCACCAGCGGCGACTCCCCGATCGTCGACGCGTTGGTCGACGCGGCCGCCGCCGGCAAGCAGGTGGTGGTGCTGGTGGAGGTGAAGGCCCGCTTCGACGAGGTGGCCAACATCGGCTGGGCCCGCACGCTGGAACGCGCCGGCTGCCACGTGGTGTACGGCCTCGTGGGCCTGAAGACGCACTGCAAGACCGCGCTGGTGGTCCGCCAGGAGGGCAATCAGATCCGCCGTTACTGCCACATCGGCACCGGCAACTACCACCCGAAGACCGCCCGACTCTACGAGGACTTCGGGATGCTCACCGCCGACCCGGAGATCGGCGCCGATCTCACCGACCTGTTCAACGTCCTCACCGGCTACAGCCGGCAGACCGCCTACCGGCGGTTGCTGGTCGCCCCGCAGGGCATCCGCACCGGCCTCATCGAGCGGATCGAGCGGGAGATCTCGCACGTCCGACTGGGCATGCCCGGCCTGGTCCAGTTCAAGGTCAACTCCCTGGTCGACGAGGGGGTGACCGACGCCCTGTACCGGGCCTCCCGGGCCGGCGTCCACGTCGACCTGCTCATCCGGGGCATGTGCACGCTGCGTCCCGGGGTGCCCGGGCTGTCGGAGAACATCCGCGTCCGCTCGATCCTCGGCCGTTTCCTGGAGCACTCGCGGGTCTTCCGCTTCGGCAACAACGGCGAGGCGGAGTTCTGGATGGGCTCGGCCGACCTGATGCACCGCAACCTGGACCGTCGGGTGGAGGCGCTGGTGAAGGTGACCGACCCGATCGCCCGTGCCGAGCTGGACCACGTGCTGACCGCCGCGATGAGCCCGGACGTTGACGCGTTCGAGCTGGCCGGCGACGGCAGCTGGACCCGGCGGACCAGCGCCGACGACAACGCCCGGGTGCATCTGCAGGAACTGTTGTTGCGCCGCGTCGGTGGCACGGCCGGCTGAACGATCAGCGCATAGGCTGAGCTGATGGTCGAGGAGGAGCAGAAGTACGAGGTGGACGACGCCTACGTGCTGCCGGACCTGGCCGCCACGGCCCCGGCCGGGGGTCGGGTCCGGGCGCTGCCACCCGTGACGCTGGTCGCCCGCTATCTCGACACCGTCGACCTGCGGCTGGCCCGCGCCGGTGCCTCACTGCGCCACCGCAAGGGCGACGAGCTGCCCTGGACGGTGAAACTGCCGACCGGGACACCGGGTGTCCGGCACGAGATCTCCCGTCCAGGGCCGAAGGGGCGGCCACCACCGGAGCTGGTGGAGCTGGTCACCGTCCTGCACCGGGGGGCGCCGCTGGCCCCGGTGACTGTGGTGCGGACGGTGCGGCACGCGTACGAGGTGTGTGACAAGGCCGGCACGGTGCTCGCCGAGGTGGTGGACGACCGGGTGACCGTGCTGGACGACTCCGGCGCCACCACCGATACGTTTCGCGAGGTGGAGGCGGAACGCAAGGCCGGCGACAGCGAGCTGCTCGACCGGATCGGCGCGGTGTTGCGCGAGGCTGGTGCCCGGGGCGGGTCGTTCACCCCGAAGCACGTACGGGCGCTGGGCGAGACGGCGCAGGCCGATCCGGACCTGGTCGCACCGGCCGGGCTGCCCGCCGAGGCGAGCGCGGGCGACGTGGTGACCGAAGCGGTCCGCAAGGAGATCCGCCGGCTGCTGGCGCACGACCCACTGGTCCGGCTGCGCGCCCCGGCCGCCAGTGGCGACACCGCCGTGCACCAGATGCGGGTCGCCTGTCGACGCCTGCGCAGTGACCTGCGCACCTTCAGGCCGCTGCTCCGCAAGACGTGGTCCCGTCCGCTGCGTGACGAGCTGCGCTGGCTGGCCGGTGTCCTCGGCGCGGCCCGCGATGCCGAGGTGCTGCGCGCACGGCTGCGCCGCACCGCCGACGCCGACCCGCTCAGCCCGCTCGACGAGGGCGCGGTGGACCGCCTGGACGAGGTGCTCGCCCAACGGCAGCGGACGGCGCACGCTGCCATCGACGAGGCGCTGCGCTCCGCGCGTTACCTGGCCCTGGTGGATTCCCTGGTGCTGGCCGCCCGCGCGCCCCGGCTGACCCGCAGGGCGGCCGCGCCCGCGGGTGAGGCGCTGCCCGCGCTGGTGGCCCGTCCGTGGACGCGGCTGACCGGGCCGGACGGGGTCGACGGGCTCGACGCACAGTCGCCGGACGACAGTTGGCACGCCGTTCGCAAGGAGGCCAAACAGGCCCGCTACGCGGTCAACGCCGTGGCACCGACGGTCGGCAAGGGTGCGCGTCGACTGTCCCGCGCCCTGGCCCAGGTGCAGGACGTGCTCGGCGAGCACCAGGATGCGGCAGTCGCGGCGGACACCTGGCTGGAGATCGCGGCCGAGCGGCCGGACGACCACGAGTTGGCGGTCACCGCCGGGCGGCTCGCCGAGCGGGAACGCGGGTCCGTACACCGCACACGCGGCCTCCTTCCGGCCGCCTGGCACCGGGCGACCCGGCGACGGCGGACCAGTTGGCTGCCGTGATCGGCATCCGGGCGGCGGGCGGGGTGGCCTGGCGGCCGACCCCCGACGGCGTACGCGTCTGTGTGGTGCACCGCCCCCGCTACGGCGACTGGACCCTGCCGAAGGGCAAGCTGGAGCCGGGTGAGCACGCGCTGGCAGCGGCGGTCCGTGAGGTGGCCGAGGAGTCCGACGTGCGGGGCGTACCGCAGGTCCGGCTGCCGTCGGTGCGGTACCGCAGCGAGGGGCAGGCCAAGCTCGTCGACTACTGGTCGATGCTCGCTGTGGCCAGCGGCGGTTTCCAACCGGACACCGAGGTGGACGACATGCGCTGGCTCGCGGTGGACGACGCGATCCGGTTGGTCAGCTACCCGCACGACGCCGAGGTCCTGGCGGCGTTCGCCGCGCTGCCGCCGGTCACCGCGACTGTCGCGCTGGTCCGGCACGCGCACGCAGGCAAGCGGGCCACCTGGTCCGGCCCGGACGTCGGGCGGCCCCTGGACGCCGAGGGACGGGCCCAGGCGAGCGCCCTGGCCGACCTGGTCGCCCTGATCCGGCCGTCCCGGCTGGTGTCGGCGTCACCGCGACGGTGCGTGCAGACACTGGACCCGGCGGCGGCGCTGCTCGACCTGCCGATCGAGATCTGCGGCGACCTGGACGAACCCCAGCCCGGCCAGCAGAGCGACGAGCAGATCCTCGCCACCGCCGCTCGGCTGCTGGAGTTGGCCAACGCCGGTGGGCAGGTGGCGGTTTGCAGCCAGGGCAAGGTGCTGCCGGGCGCCCTGGAGCAGCTCACCGGGCGCACCGACGAGGACTTCACGACGCCCAAGGGCGGCGGTTGGCTGCTTGCCTTCACCGCCGACCGCCTGTTGGCCGTCGACCGCCTGTAGGGCCGTAGACCGCCTGTAGGGCCGTCGACCGCCTGTAGGGCGTTTCAGCGGGGCGGGAGGGTCAGGGTCACCGCGACCGGCAGGTGGTCGCTGGCCGTGCTGCGGGGCGCCACCGGGTCGCCGGGAGTCAGGCCGGGCGAGACGAAGATGTGGTCGATCTGCTGGCGCGGGTCGTCCGCCGGGCTGGTCGCCAGCGGTCGGGCGGTCGCGAACGCGTCGGTCAGGCCCGCGTCGGTGAACTCCGTGTACGCCTCGTCGCCGGGCTCGGTGTTCAGGTCGCCGGCGACAACCAGGGGTCGGCCGGCCGCGTACCGGGTGGCGAAGTCCGCGACCGCGCGGGCCTGCACCACAGGGCCCCGCCCCGGTGGCGGTTGCAGGTGGGTGCTGACCACGGCGGTACGGACACCGTCACCCAGGTCCAGCGTGACGGCGAGGGCCTGCGCACCGGTGGGCGCCCCGACGGCCGGCAGCGGGAGGCTGCGCGGGTCACGCATCGGCCAGCGGCTGAGCACCGCGTCACCCCAGACCGGGTCGGCGGCCGGCCCGAAGACGTACGGCATACCGAGCCGGCCCGCCAGCAGGTCCAGGGTGTCGTGCCCACCGTTGAGCAGCCAGGCGCGGTCCACCTCGCTGAGCAGCACCACGTCGGGTCGTTGCCGTTCGACGACCTCGGTGAGGCCGGGCAGGTCGAACCGGCCGTCCAGCCCGAAACCCATCCGGATGTTGTAGGCCACCACGGTCAGCCGCTCCGGCGGGCCGTCCCGGTTGCTGGCCACCGGGATGTCGTCGGCGAGCACCGGCGCCAGCAGGGCCAGCGCGGTGACCGCGGCGGCGGCCCGTAGTGGCGGAAACGGCCCGGGGAGCCGGTGCACGACGGGACGGGCGGCGAACGCCACGACGGCGACGAGCCCGGCCACCAGCACGGGCACCGCCGCGTTGGGGTAACCGAGGTCGTAGGCGGAGTAGTACCCGACCGCCCCCAGCGCGAAGACGAGCATGCCGGCGGCCACCGCGTACCCCCGGCGGGCCGCTCTGGCGCTGGCGTTGTCGCTGGCGTTCGCGGTGTCGCCGGCGTCGCTGTCCGGGCCGCTGGCGTCGTCGGTCAGCGCGAGGCAGGCACCGAGACCGACTGCGGCGAGCAGGATGGCCGGGAGGAGCAGGTCACCCCGGTCGAGGGCGAACAGCACCGCGCCGGCCAGCAGCGCCACCGGCCCGTACGCGCGGCTCCACCCCCGGGGCGGTCGGGTCAACGCGGTACACAGGAACCCGGCGACCGCCACCGGCACCGGTGCCAGGCCGAACAGCGGCGAACGAGCCACACCGTCCCCGGCCACCAGGTACGACATCCCGGTCCGGGCCAGTGCCGGGGAGAGCGCCACCATTGCGGCCAGCAGCAGCGCCGGCCCGGCCAGCAGCCAGGCCCGCACCCCACCGGTACCGGTCACGCCATCGGCACGGATGCCGGGCTGCGCCGTCCCGAGCACGAACAGCACGACCGCGACGGAGCTGAGCAGCCAGGCCAACCAGCCGCCCCGCCACACCAGGTCGACGGTGTCCAACACCGCGTGCAGGGCCGCGTTGACAGCGAAACCCAACGCGAGCCCCGGAACCGGGCGGTCGGTGTCGGCGGCGACGCCGACCAGCCAGACCAGCCCGGCGAGCAGCCCGGCGGTGGCCAACCAGAGCTGCGTACGCCCGCCGGGTGTTGCGGTGAGCGCGAGCCGGGCGACGGCGAGCAGAACGGCGGCGACGACCGTGACGGGGCGGGCGCCGACCCGGTGGACCACAGCGGGTGCGCCCAGCGCGAGCACGAACCAGCCGAGGGCGAACGCGCCCATCAGCTCGGCCGGCGTGGACGCCGCCTGGCCGAAGATGGTGATGATGCCGGGCAGCCAGACCCGCAGCACGTCGATGAGCAGGATGACGCCCAGCGCGAGCGTCCCGGTGGTGAGCTGGCGGTAGCGCACCGGCGCCCCATTTCGCGTCGACGGGCCGGCGGAGGGGGACCGGCACGGCGATTCTGCGCGAGCGAGGCGAGCGGGTCAACGGTCCCCGTACGCCGAAAGGGCGCCCACCCACGGGTGGACGCCCTTTCGGAACAGGTCGGTCAGCGCTTGCTGGCCGCCTTCTTGGCCGGAGCCTTCTTCGCCGGCGCCTTCTTGGCCGCCGCGCTCTTGCTCGCCGCCGCGGTGGTCTTCTTCGCCGCGGTCGACTTGGTCACCGCGGTGGTCTTCTTCGCCGCCGCGGTGGTCTTCTTGCTGGCGGCCGTCTTGGTCGCCGTGGCGCTCTTGCTCGCCTTGGCCGGGGCGGTCTTCTTGCTGGCGGCCGTCTTGGCCGTCGTGGTGCTCTTGCTCGCCTTGGCCGGGGCGGTCTTCTTGCTGGCGGCCGTCTTGGCCGCGGTCGCCTTGGTGCCAGCGGCCTTCGTGCCGGCAGCCTTGGTGCCAGCCGCCTTGGTGCCGGCTGCCTTGGTGCCGGCCGCCTTGGCCGTGGCGGTGCTGGTGGCGGCCTTCTTCGTCGCCGCCGTGGCCTTCGGCACCTTGCCGCTGGCCACCATCTCCTTGAACCCGGCGCCAGCGCGGAAGGTCGGGACTGACGTCTTCTTGACCTTCACCGCCTCGCCGGTACGAGGGTTGCGCGCTGTTCGCGCGCCACGTACACGCTTTTCGAATGCTCCGAATCCGGTGATCGCCACCTTCTCGCCCTTGGTGACTGCCGCCTGGACCTCGGTGAGGACCGCGTCGAGCGCGGCCGTCGCCATCTTCCGGTCCCCCAGGCGAACAGCGAGCGCCTCGATGAGCTCGGCCTTGTTCACGACTTCCTCCCGATTGTGCAACTGACTCGACGCGAGCCATTCTGCGCGCACGTTATGCCCTGTGCTGCCTAGACACAAACATTCGGTAGAAAAAAGCCCTTGTGTCGTAACGGATTCACCCCCACCGGTTGGACCGATGGGGGTGGAATTCGCTGTGTGAGCGGGCGTACGGCTATGCCACGGAGGGCAGGAACGGCAGTCGACGCGCCTCGTAGGAGTCGATGTCGGCGGCGTGCCGAAGGGTGAGTCCAATGTCGTCCAGGCCCTCCAGCAGCCGCCAACGGCTGAAGTCGTCCAGCGGGAACGACCAGCTGGCGTCCCCCGCCCGGAGCTGGCGGGCGGTCAGGTCGACGCTCACCGGCGTGGTCGGATCCGATTCGACCAGATCCCACAACTCTTCGACGGCTTTCAATTCCAACTCGACCGGCAACAGGCCTTCCTTGAGGGCGTTGCCACGGAAGATGTCGCCGAAGCGCGGGGCCACCACCGCGCGGAAGCCCCAGTCCCGCAGGGCCCACACGGCGTGCTCCCGGGAGGAGCCGGTGCCGAACTCCGGGCCGGCGATGAGGATCGACGCCCCGGAATAGCTGTCATCGTTGAGCACGAATTCCGGATCTTCCCGCCACGCGTTGAACAGCCCGTCGGCGAAACCCGTCCGGGTCACCCGCTTGAGGTACACGGCGGGGATGATCTGATCGGTGTCCACGTTGGACCGCCGCAGCGGCACGGCGGTGCCGGTGTGGGTGGTGAACTTGTCCATCTCCTCGGTCCCTTCTACAGGTCGGCGGGGGCGGCCAGCCGGCCGACCACGGCGGTGGCGGCGGCGACCGGTGGGGAGACCAGGTGGGTACGCCCACCCCGGCCCTGACGGCCCTCGAAGTTGCGGTTCGAGGTGGACGCGGAGCGCTCGCCCGGCTTCAGTGTGTCGGGGTTCATCCCCAGACACATGGAGCAGCCAGCGAACCGCCACTCGGCCCCGGCGTCGGTGAAGACCTTGTCCAGCCCCTCGACCTCGGCGGCCTCCCGCACTGCGGCGGAACCGGGCACCACGAGCATCCGGACGCCGTCGGCGACCTGGTGCCCCCGCAGCACGTCGGCGGCGGCCCGCAGGTCCTCCAGACGACCGTTGGTGCAGGAGCCCACGAAGACCACGTCGATGGGCAGGTCCCGCAGGGGGGTGCCGGGGCGCAGGTCCATGTATTCCAGGGCGCGACGCGCGGCGGCGCGCTCCGAGTCGGTGGTGAACTCCTCCGGGTCCGGCACCGGCGCGCTCAGCGGCGCCCCCTGGCCGGGGTTGGTGCCCCAGGTGACGAACGGGGTGACCCGGCTGGCGTCCAGGGTCACCTCGGCGTCGAAGCGCGCGCCCTCGTCGGTGGGCAGCGTCCGCCACCACGCCAGCGCCGCGTCCCAGTCCGCGCCCTGCGGCGCGTTCGGCCGACCCTTGAGGTACGCGAAGGTGGTCTCGTCCGGCGCGATCATGCCGGCCTTGGCGCCCCACTCGATGGACATGTTGGCGATGGTCATCCGCCCCTCCATGGAGAGGGCCTGGATCGCCTCGCCGCGGTACTCGACGATGTGCCCGCGCCCACCGCCGGTGCCGACCTGGGTGATCAACGCCAGCACCAGGTCCTTGGCGGTGACGCCGGGGGCGAGGCGGCCGGTGACGTTCACGGCCATCGTCTTCGGCCGGCTCTGCGGCAGCGTCTGGGTGGCCAGCACGTGCTCCACCTCGCTGGTGCCGATGCCGAAGGCGAGCGCGCCGAACGCGCCGTGGGTGGCGGTGTGCGAGTCGCCGCAGACGATCGTCATGCCCGGCTGGGTGACACCGAGCTGCGGGCCGATGACGTGCACGATGCCCTGGTTGTCGTCACCGAGCGGGTGCAGCCGCACCCCGAACTCGGCGCAGTTGCGGCGCAGCGTCTCGATCTGCGTACGCGACGTGGGGTCCTCGATGGTGAGCAGGTCACCACGGCGGAGGCGGAACGCCGGGTCGGCGTACCCGGTCGGGGTGTTGTGGTCCTCGGTCGCGAGGGTCAGGTCGGTACGACGCACCCGGCGCCCGGCGAGCCGCAGCCCGTCGAACGCCTGCGGGCTGGTCACCTCGTGCAGGAGGTGCAGGTCGATGAAGAGCAGGTCCGGCTCACCAGCGGCGGACCGTACGACGTGCGTGTCCCAGACCTTCTCGGCCAGGGTCCTCGGCTCAGGAGTGACTCCCACCATCTGGACATCCTAAATTCTGGGAGGTAAGTTTCGGCTTGTGGGACACAGTATGAGCGGTGTCGGCGTTCTCGACAAGGCGGTGGTCATCCTGGCCGCCTGCGTCGACGGCGCCAGCCTGGCCGAACTCGTTGAACGCACCAAGCTGCCCCGTGCCACCGCGCACCGGCTGGCACAGGCCCTGGAGATTCACCGGATGCTGGTGCGCGACACCCAGGGCAGGTGGCGACCGGGACCCCGCCTGGGTGAGCTGGCCAACGCCGCACCGGACGTTCTGCTCACCGCCGCCGAGCCACTGCTGGCCGCCCTGCGCGACGCCACCGGTGAGAGCGCACAGCTCTACCTGCGCCGCGCCGACGAGCGGATCTGCGTGGCGGCGGCAGAGCGCGCCAGCGGCCTGCGGGACACCGTTCCGGTCGGCTCGGTGCTGCCGATGACGGCCGGCTCCGCGGCCCAGATCCTGCTCGCCTGGGAGCCGCCGGAGGCGGTGATGCCGTTGCTGCCGCGCAGCAAGTTCACCGGCCGGACCCTTGCCGAGGTACGCCGTCGTGGCTGGGCGCAGAGCGTCGCCGAGCGGGAGGCCGGTGTGGCGAGCGTCTCCGCGCCGATCCGTGACCGCACCGGCCGGGTGATCGCCTCGGTGAGCATCTCCGGCCCGATAGAGCGCCTGGGCCGCCGCCCCGGCGAACGCCACGCCATGGCAGTGGTGAGAGCCGGCCAACGCCTCTCCGGCCTCTAACCTGTCCCCCACCCACCCCTGTCCCCGCCCCCTCCCACCCAGCGCGGGTGATCAAGAGGTTTGCGTCATGACACGCCGAAAGCGGTGACGCAAAGCTCTTGATCACCGAGGCAGAGGTGGATGCGGCCGGGGCCGGGGGTGGGGGGTGGGGTACGGGAAAGCCCGTCCTGCCATTGGCGGGACGGGCTTTGGGTGTTGTAGCCCCGACCGGATTCGAACCGGCGCTACCGCCTTGAGAGGGCGGCGTCCTGGGCCACTAGACGACGGGGCCAGAACTTTTCCGTTCACCGCCCTCGCGGGCGGCACGGCTGTAGTCTAGCGGCACCGTCGCGCCGGCGTGATCGCGGGGTGCGGGCGCACAGAGGGCGCACAGCGGGCCGGCGCGGACAGCAAAGCGGACAACAAAACAGCCCGCCTCACCAGGTGAGACGGGCTGTGCACAATGTAGCCCCGACCGGATTCGAACCGGCGCTACCGCCTTGAGAGGGCGGCGTCCTGGGCCACTAGACGACGGGGCCAGAACTAGCTTTTGCTCCCCCACCCGTGCGGGCGGAGGAGCTGCACTCTACCGAAGACCACTCTCCGCCCCCGAAGGGGCGGAGTCGAACTCCGTCAGAATCCAGCGTCTGGAACTCTCGCGAATTCCAGCAGCGCTGGGGTACCAGGACTCGAACCTAGACTAACTGAACCAGAATCAGTCGGGCTGCCAATTACCCCATACCCCATTGGCACCTTGCGGCGCCGGGAGTGAACTTTACCCTCCCGGTGCCGACTGGCCAAATCCGATCCCCCCGAACCACTCGTGAGCTGCGAAAACAGGGGCATCGGACGGATCAGGCGACGGGAACCACCGGGTTGGTGAGCTCGCCGATGCCCTCGATCCGCACGGTGACCGTATCCCCCTCGACAAGCGGGCTAACCCCGGCCGGAGTGCCGGTGAGAACGACGTCTCCGGGCAGCAGAGTCATCACGTGCGAGATGTACGACACCAGGCCCGCCACGTCGAAGACCATGTCCTTGGTCCGGCCGAGCTGGCGTACCTCCATCTCCTCCGGGTTGCGACCCACCTCACAGCGGATCTCCACGTCGGAGACGTCCAGACCGGTGGTGATCCACGGACCGATCGGGCAGAACGAGTCGAAGCCCTTGGCCCGGGTCCACTGCCCGTCCGAGCGCTGGAGGTCCCGCGCGGTGACGTCGTTGGCGCAGGTGTAGCCGAAGATGGCGCGTTCGGCGGCGGCCCGGTCGGCGCGGCGCGCCCCCGGTGCCCCGATCACGACCGCGAGTTCCGCCTCGTGCTCGACCTGCTTGGAGAAGATCGGCAGTCGGATGGCGTCGCGGGGGCCGATCACCGAGGTGGACGGCTTGAGGAAGAGCAGCGGCTCCTTGGGCACGTCGTTGCCGAGCTCGGCGGCGTGGTCGGCGTAGTTGCGGCCGACACAGACGACCTTGCTGGGCAGGATCGGCGAGAGCAGCCGAACGTCGGAAAGGGCCCAACGGGCCCCGCTGAAGGAGAGTTTGCCGAACGGGTGGCCCTCGATCTCGGCGATGGTCAGGCCCTGCGGCCCGGCCTCCGCTTCGCCTTCGACGGCACCGAACGACATTCCCTTGGCATGGGCGAAACGAGCGATACGCACCCGGCCAATCTAGCCCCGCCGACACCTCCACCGGCCAGGACCGGCCGTGCGGTGTGCGCAACACTTCAGCGCGGCACCCTATCGGAGCAGGAGGTGAGCGGGGCGGTCTTCCCGACTTCGTACCCGCACGGAGGCAACTCGCCCCTACCGTCGGCTCCGGAGGTTCGTTCGTATGCCTGCATCGACACGACACCACAGAGCCCTCGCAGTGTTCGTACACTGCCTCGGCATCCTCGCCGCCGTGCCGGCCCTGCCGTCGGCGGCCCCGGAGGCGGCGGCCACGCCACGACCACCGGCCGCCACGCCACAACCAGCGGCCGCGACGCCACGGTCGTCGGCTGCGGCGCCGCCAGTCGCCGCGACGCCACGACCGGGCGCCGCGCGGCCACCGGCGGAGACCGCCGGGCCGACCGTCACGCAGCCGCCGGTCGCGGTGGTCGCGTGGCTGACCGAGCCCACCCCGCCCTCGGCGCCACCGGCGGTGGCACCGCCCTCCCGGGCGCCGGCGTCAGCGCCCCCGCAACAGGTCACGGTGGCGGTCGCGCCGGAGAGCAGCCCGGCGCCGAGGTACCGGATCCAGGTGCGCAACGTGGGCAACGCGCCGGTGGACACCACTGTGCGTCAGGAGCTGCCGGCCGGCTCGTCGCCGACCGCGATCAGCGCCGGCGGCCGGTCCACCAGCGCCGGCGGGTCCAGCACGGAGGTGACCTGGCGGTTGCGGCTGCCGGCGCACAGCAGCACCACGCTGGGCACCGCCCTCGCCGCGACCGCGCCGGGCCAGCCGCTGACCGCGCCGGCCTGCGCGTTCACCAGTGACGGCAGCCGGCCGTACGACTGCGCGACGGCCACCTGGAAGGCGGCGGGAGCACCGGCGGCCGAAGTCACCGAGGCGCCGCCCTGGCGGCGGTACCCGGTGCTGCTCGCCGGCCTGGCGGTCCTGCTGTTGGTCAGCGCCGCGCTGCTGTGGGTGTGGCGACGTCGGCGCGGGCGTCGGGTGACGGCTGCCGCACTGGCCACCAGCGGCGGGCCGGAGGGTGATCGCGGGACGATCTATCCGCGTCCGGCAGCCCCGAGGCCGGCGAGTCGTCGGCGTACCCCGCCGGTCTGGTTGTTGGTGGGTGCCGCCGTCGTGGTGCTGGCCGGTGTCGTCGGCACCGCCGGCTGGACGGCGACCCGGCAGGTCTCGGAGATCGACACGCAGAAGCAGCCGTCCAGCGGCGCGTGGAGGGGTAGCGGTGTGACCGGACCGGTGGGTGTGCCGCTGCGTGAGTCGGCGTTCGAGTTCACCGTGTACCGGATGTCGTGTGGTGCGCCCGGCTCTGCCGCGAAGACCGACGGCGGTGGTGCGGCACCGGCCAACGGTCGACGCTGCCAGGCCACAGTGGGTGTGCGCAACGTCACCGGGGACCACCAGCCCTGGCACGGTCAGCTGCAACGGGCGTACCTGCCCGGCGGGCGCTGGGTGAGCACCGACGAGCCGGCCACCCGGGCGGCCAACCTGGGTCGGGACATCTTCGCCGACCCGATGGCTGCGGGCACCCGGATGGTGCTCCCGCTGGTCTTCACCGTCGACGGGCGGGACCCGCCCCAGCAGCTGGAGCTGCGCAGCGGGGTGTTCTCCGCCGGCGTCCGGGTGCACATGCCCTGACCGGTGTGCGGGCGGCGGTCGTACCCTGGGTGCGTGACCGCCGCCCTCGCCCCCGCCGTGCTCGACGTGGCGCAGTGGCAGGCCCGCCGACGGGCCCACGAGGAGCGCGTGGACGTCTGGCTGACGCCGCACCTGGCCCGCCGGCGGCGTGGTGAGCGGCATCCGGTGGCCGACTTCCTGTTCACCTACTACTCGCACCGCCCGGCCCAGCTCCGTCGCTGGCACCCGGGGGCCGGGGTCGAGCTGCGCGACGCCGACCCGGCCGAGTTCGGCCGGGACTACCGCGCCACCGCCGCCGGGGTCACCCTCGACACCGATGCGGTACGCGCGCGGCGCGGCGAGTCGATCACCTGGATCCGCTCCCTGCTGGCGGCCACCGCCGGGCGGGCCCCGCACTTCGGCTGCTTCGGGATGCACGAGTGGGCGATGGTCTACCGGCAGACCCGTGAGGAGCTGCGGCACAACGCCTGGCCGCTGCGGCTGACCCCGGAGCGGACCGCCGCGGTCGTCGAGGAGCGCGGCGTACGGTGCAGCCACTTCGACGCGTTCCGGTTCTTCACGCCGCCGGCTCGACAGTTGAACCTGCTCACCCCGACCCGGGAGACGCAGCACGCACTCGAACAGCCGGGCTGCCTGCACGCCAACATGGATCTCTACAAGTGGGCGTACAAGCTGTCCCCGCTGGTCACCTCGGAACTGGTGGCCGACACGTTCGAGCTGGCCCGGGAGATCCGCACGCTGGACATGCGGGCCAGCCCGTACGACCTGGCGGCGCTGGGCTGTCCGCCGGTGCGGGTGGAGACGCCGGAGGGTCGGGCGGAGTACGCGGCGGCGCAACGCGGGTTCGCCGACCGGGCCGCTGTGCTGCGCGACCGGCTGCTCGCCGCCGTCCCGGCCTGAGCCGGTCGACCGGTCAGTCGTCGTCGGCGCGGCGGTCGCGTTTGCGCTGGGACTGGCGCTTCTTCTCAGCCAGCCGGCGTTCCTTGGCCCCCCGCGACGGGCGGGTCGCTCGGCGGGCCGGCGGTGGGGGTGCGGCGGCCTCCCGCAGCAGGGCGGTCATCCGTTCGCGGGCCGCCTCCCGGTTGGCCAGTTGGGCCCGGTGCTCACTGGCGGCGATCGTCAGCACCCCGTCGACCAGGCGGTTGGCCAGCCGGGCCAGGGCCCGCGACCGCAGCCACTCGGGCACGGCCGGCGAGTTGGCCAGGTCGTAGCTCAGCTCGACCCGGGAGTCCGCGGTGTTCACTCCCTGCCCACCCGGCCCGGACGAGCGGGAGAAACGCTCCCGCAGCTCCCCGGCGGGGACGACCCACCGGTCGGTCACCCGCAGTCCGTCGTCCACGCCCCGAGGCTAACCCGCGACGACCCGCCGGGGGTCATCGGTGCGGACGCTCACTCTGCGGCGGGGACTGGCTGGGCGTCGGCCCGGCGGTTTCCTCGTCGGCGCCGACCGCCGCGTACGCCACCGCGCCGAAGAGCAGCAGCGCGATCACCGCGGCCTTGACGACGAGCCCACGGACGAGTGTCCAGGCGCCTCGACGGGCGCCCGGCACCGATTTCTTGACGGTCTGGTAATCGTTCCACCCGCATCGTGCCCGGGCGTACGCCGACCCCACTGCACATCCAATGACCAGGCCCACCAGCAGGAGGACCGCAAGAAGGGGACTCTCCACCTCCGCCAGTATCCATACCGACCGTAATATTTCCATGGCCCGATGCTGTCCCGCCGGATATCTGACAGTGGCCGCGCTGCCACCGCCCGCCGCGAGGCCGTCCGGGCAGCTCAGCCACCCTTGCCGATGATCGTGTCGGCGGTCTGCTGCACCTGGTCGATCGGGATGGCGAAGCCGATGCCGATCGATCCGTTTCCGTCGATGGTGGCGATCGCGGTGTTCACCCCGACCACCTCCCCGCGGGCGTTGACGAGGGGCCCACCGGAGTTGCCGGGGTTGATGGAGGCGTCGGTCTGCACCGCAGTGTGCCGGTTGTTGCCCAGCCGCACCTCGCGGTCCAACGCGCTGACGATGCCTGCGGTGACCGTCCCGGCCAGGCCGAGCGGCGAACCGACGGCGAGGACCGGCTCACCGACCCGGGTCGCTCCCGGCTTGGCCAGGGGCAACGGGGTGAGCCCGGCCGATGCCGGCACCTTCAGCACGGCCAGGTCGCTGCGCGGCTCCCGTCCGACCACCTCGGCGGCGAACCGGCGGCCGTCGGGCAGCTCCACTGTCACCGGCCCACCGCCCCCCTTGGCCAGGATGTGGTCGTTGGTGATGAGGTGCTGCTGGTCGTCGACGGCGAAGCCCGACCCGGTCGCGGACCCGCTGGTCGTGGACCCGCCGGTCGCGCCGCCGCCGGCCAGCACCGACACCACCCCGGGTACGGTCCGCTCCGCCGCCGTGACCAGCTCGGCCGGCACCGGGGCGGCGGACGCCGCTGCCGGGCCCCCAGCCCCGTCCCGGCTGGCCACCACGCCACCGGCGAGAGCACCGGAGACCGCGGAGACCGCCACCACGGCCAGCACGGCGAGTAGCCGCCCAGGCTGTCGCCCGCCCGGTTCCCGCTCGGGTGGGTCCCACCACCCGCGCCCGTCCGGGTCGAGTTCCGGCGAGATGAACCAGGGACCGCGCGGTTCGCCCAGTCCGGTCTGCACTGCCATGCGTACTCCTCACGGTCGACGTCGGTCGTGCGCGGCGATCAGGGCAGCCGGGAGAACCAGCGCATCGAGCCGGCGGCGGCACCCATCGCGAACACCAGTCCGAGGCCGATGAACCGGGCCGAGACGTCCTGCCGCTCGGTGCGGTATCCGACCGAGCTGCCGATGTCGTCGTAGACGGCTCGCAGCTCGTCGGTGGTGCTGGCCTCGTGGAACATGCCGCCGGTCTCCTCGGCGACCGCCTTGAGCGTCTGCCCGTCGACAGGCACCTGGATGGGCCGTCCGCCACGGTCCACGAACCCGGACGGTGTGCCGAACGAGATGGCGTGCACCGGCACCTCGGCCGTCACCGCTTCCGCCGCCGCTTCCATCGGGTCCATCCCGGAGGTGTTGGCGCCGTCGGAGAGCAGGATGATCCGGGCCGGCGGCGTCTCCTTCGCGGCCTCGCTGTCCAGGCTCTTGACCGCGCCGAGCGAGGTGTTGATGGCCTCGCCGATCGCGGTGCCCTGCACCCCGGTGATTCCTTCGGCGAGCCGGTCGATCCCCTCGTCGAGGGCACCCCGATCGGTGCCGGGCGGCACCAGCACGGCGGCGCTGCCCGCGAAGGCGACGAGCCCCACGTTGAACTCGTCGGGCAGGCCCTCGACGAAGCTCCGGGCCGCCTGCTTCGCGGCGGTCAACCGGTCCGGTTCCACGTCGGTGGCGAGCATCGACGTGGACACGTCCACCGCCACCATCACCGTGGCGCGTTCCCGGGGCACCCGGACCTCGGCGCTGGGTCGGGCGAACCCGACCACGAGCAGCGCCAGCATGGCCAGGAAGAGCCCGGCCGGCACGTGCCGGCGCCAGGCGGGCCGCTCGGGGGCAACCCGGTCCAGCAACCGCAGGTTGGTGAAGCGGACCGCGTAGCGGCTGCGTCGGCGCTGCACCACCAGATACGCGACCACCAGGGCGAGCACGCCGAGCAGCAGCCAGAGTCGCAGTGGCGACTGCCAGATCACGCGACACCTCCCCGTCGGTGGCCGGCCGGCGCGGCGGCCAGTCGACGTTGGGCGTGGACGTGCCGGACGATGTCCGCGCTCCAGTCCCCGTCGGTGCGCAACGGCAGGTGGGTGACCCCGCTGCGGCGCAAGGCCTGGCGGACCTGATCGCGTTGGGCGGCGGCGGCCTCGGCGTACCGCTCCCGCAACCGACGGTCCGATGTGCACACCTCACGGCAACGCCCGGTCTCCGGGTCCATCAGCGTGATCAGGCCGACGTCCGGCAACTCCAGCTCACGCGGGTCGGTCACCTCGATCGCCAGCACCTGGTGCCGGGCGGTCAGCCGGCGCAGCGTCCGTTCCCAGGGCGCCTGCCTGTCGGGGTCGTCGGGCAGCCCGTCGAGGAAGTCGGACACCACCACGACCAGTCCCCGCCGGTTGGCGATCCGGTGCAGCGCGTCGAGCCCGTCGGCCAGATCCGGCGGGCGGGGTTGTCCCCCGGCCTCCGACCCGGGCGCGGTGGCACGAGGGGCGGCGAGCAGCGCGCGGAGCAGAGCAAGCAGATGGGTACGTCCGGCGCGGGCGGGGAAGCGGCGTACCCCGTCCGCGCCCAGCACCTGGGCGCCGAGGCGGTTGCCGACGCCCGCGGTCAGGAACCCGACCGCCGCGACGGCGGCCACCGCCAACTCCCGCTTGTCCAGCTCGGCGGTGCCGAACTCCATGCTGGCGCTGCCGTCGACCAACAGCCAGGTGGTCAGCTCACGGTCGGCGTCGACCTGCCGGACGTGCGGTACGGCGGTACGGGCCGTCACCGCCCAGTCCATCCGGCGCACCTCGTCCTCGCCCGGCCGGTACTCACGGCTGCCGGCTGGTTCACTGCCCGGTCCGGGCAGCAGGCCGCGGTACTGGCCGTGCAGCAGGCCGTTCAGTCGGCGCGTGACGGTCAGCTCCAGGCGGCGCAACCGCTGGTCGGGGGCCAGCTCGGCCAGGCCGGGGTCGGCCGGCGCGGCGGCTGGTGCCACCTGCACGCGTCTCATGCCGCCGCCAGATCCGGCGTCTGCTGTGGGCTGGCCAGCCGAGGCGGTGGCACCGCCTCGACCAGTCGGCGCACCACACTCTCGGCCGACACCCCGTCGGCCACCGCGTCGAAGGAGAGCACCAGCCGGTGGGCGAGGACGTCGACGGCGAGTTCGCGGACGTCCTCGGGCAGCACGTACTCCCGTCCCCGCAGCAGGGCCTGCGCCCGGGCGGCCGCGACCAGGCCCAGGGTGGCCCGCGGGCTGGCACCGTACGCCAGCAGTGGTGCGATCTCGGGCAGCCCGAACCGGCCCGGGTCCCGGGTGGCGAGGATCAACCGCACCACGTACTCGGCCAGCGCGTGGTGGACGAAGACCCTCTCGGCGTGGAGCTGGAGGTCCCGCAGCCGTTGGGCGTCGAGCACCCGCCGTGGGCTCGGCCGGTCGGTGCTCATCCGGTAGAGAATGGCCAGTTCGTCGGCGTCGCTGGGGTAGTCGACCACCACCTTCATCAGGAACCGGTCGCGCTGCGCCTCCGGGAGCTGGTAGACCCCCTCCGACTCGATCGGGTTCTGGGTCGCCAGCACCAGGAAGGGCTCCGGGACCGGCCAGCTCCGCCCGCCGATCGAGACCTGCCGTTCGGCCATCGCCTCCAGCAGCGCCGACTGGACCTTCGCCGGGGCACGGTTGATCTCGTCGGCCAGCACCAGGTTGGCCATGATCGGGCCGAGCTCGATGTCGAAGGTCTCCTTGGAGGCCCGGTAGATCCGGGTGCCGACGATGTCGGAGGGGACCAGGTCCGGAGTGAACTGGATCCGCGAGAAGCTGCCACCGACCACTGTGGCGAGGGTCTGGGCGGCCAGTGTCTTGGCGACGCCGGGCACCCCCTCCAGGAGACAGTGCCCGTTGGCGACCAGTGCGGTGAGCAGGCGTTCGACGAGGCGATCCTGCCCGACGATCACGCGTTTGACCTCGAAGAGGGTCTGTTCCAGCTCGGCGCCCGTCGGCTCGGGATCGACCGAGCTGGGCATGCTGGCCAGGGTGTCCGAGATGTCCGTCACGGTGCTTGCTTCCCGGGCACGTGCCCGGCAAACGTCGGATTGTGCGGGCCGGACCGGCCCTGGGTGACCCGAACGGGGATGAGCCGCGCGAACGGGTGAAGAACGGCACGAGGCACTCGGCGACGGCCGATCGACTCGGGACCACGGAAACCGGACCTGGCAGGAAACCGAGTGGATCAGAGCCGGAGTCGGGCTGGGACCGGTGGGCCCCGCAGCGGACATGGTGCGGCCCCCGCGCACGAGGCGCGGGGGCCGGACGTCGGTCGATCAGGGGAGGTGGACGACCAGGTGGAAGCCCAGGTCGGTCGGGGTGCCGGCCGAGTTGCGGGTCTGCACGAAGACCCCGTTGGGCGTGCTGAGCCGGGGCGCGACCGAGATCTCGCCGGCCGGCGGGATGCAGCAGGCGTCAGCCCGGCCGACGGTGGCCACGAAGACGCCCGACGTGACTGTGTAACCGAACTGGACCTCGTACTGGCCGACGCCGTACTTGATGACGGTGCCGACGCCGCGTGCCTTGGTGCCGTTGGAGTTGACGACGACCACGGTGGTGCTGGCGACCAGCGTGGTGGCCGCACCCGACTTCAGCGCGGCCTTCGCCATCCGGGCCGACTCGGCGGTGACCGGCGGCTGGGAGTTCGTGCCGCGGGCCGCCGGCTGGACAGCCTCCTGCGGCGCCTTCGCCGACGGCTGGGCGATAGCGATCCCCCCACCAGCCAGGCTGAGCGCCAGGACGGCGAACGTGACCGCTGCCGCCTTACGTCGGAAAGATGTGCTCATGACAGGTCCCCCTTGTGTGACCGTGCGAATTCGGCCGACCCGCGGGGCGGGACGGATGACTGCCCTTAAATAGGCGACACGACGACGGCAGGGCTGGGGCAAGTTGTTTCTCCTGCACTCAGTGAGGTTGATTTCTCAACGACCTCTAACCCGTCTGAGCTGGGATTACTACTCAGAGTTGCGTCGTTTAGGCCAGATGGAACGTAGCACCGGAAAAAGCCGGGAGTCAATAGTTGATCTCACTTTGTCGAGCTGTCAATCAGCCGTCAGATAATTGTGAAAGATGAGCGCGTCACCATTCACGAAATTGCTTCGGTCTTCTGAACTAGGATCAGCGCCATGATCGTCGACGCTCCGTCAACGCCCATTCCCACGCCGGGGTGGCACCGAAGCGCTCGGCTCCGCACAGCGATCTGCTGGCTAGTGGTCGCCCCGACAGCCCTCTGGGCCGCCCTCCGACTGATCGGCCTGGACCGGGGGCCGCTGGTGCAGGCGCTCGCCTTCACGCCGTACGTCGCGGGCTTCAGCGTGCTGACCCTGGCCCTCGCCCTCGCCCTGCGGCGCTGGTGGCCGGCGACCCTCGCGGCGGTGGCGGCGGTGGCGCTGCTCGGTGCCGTGGCACCCCGGGCGTTGGCCTCCGCACAGCCGACGGTGGCCGGGCCGACCGTCCGGCTGCTCACCGCCAACCTGCTCGCCGGCGCCGGCGACGCGCGGACCCTGGTCGAGCTGGTGCGGCGCTACGAGGTGGACGTGCTCACCGTGCAGGAGTTCACCCCGGACGCACAGGCGGCCCTGGATCGGTTCGGCCTCGACGGGCTGCTGCCGCACCGGCAGCTCAACCCGGAGATCGGCACACCCGGCTCCGGGCTCTACTCGCGGTGGCCGCTCACCGACGTCGGCCTGCGGCGCAACCTCGGCGGCTGGGGCTTCACCCAGGCGCACGGCACGATAACCATCCCCGACGCGCCCCCGGTCCGCGTGGAGTCGGCCCACCCCTCGGCGCCGTACGCGGTCGACCAGGTGGGCGCCTGGCGTGCCGACCTGAAGGGTCAACCACCGGCCACCCCGGACGGCGGCCTGCAGATCCTCGCCGGCGACTTCAACGCCACCCTCGACCACAGCCCTCTGCGGGCCCTGCTGAGCACCGGTTACGTCGACGCCGCCGACGCCACCGGAAAGGGCCTGACCGGCACCTGGGGCCCGTACGACGGGGACCTCATCCCACCGGTCACCATCGACCACGTGCTCGTCGACCGGCGCATCGCGGTCCGGTCGGTGAAGGTGCTCGCCCTACCCGGCAGCGACCACCGCCCCGTCCTAGCCACCGTCACCCTCCCAACCCGGTAACCCCCCGCGGTCGTCACGCCCACCCCGCTGCGGTCGATCATGGAGTTGTGGTGGGCATTTTGAGAACGGAAACCCGTCTTGCGAAGCGCCACAACTCCATGATCGACCAGGTGGGTGGGGTTAGACCGTGGTGGGGGCCAGGCCGTAGGTGAGGGCGTCGACCAGGGCGTGCCAGCTCGCTTCGACAACGTTGGGGTGCACACCGACAGTGGTCCAGTCCCGGCCAGTGCCGTTGGCGGTCTCCAGCAGCACCCGGGTCACCGCGCCGGTGCCGTGGCTGCCCTCCAGGATGCGCACCTTGTAGTCGGCCAGCTCGAAGTCACGCAGCTGCGGGTAGTGCCGGGCCAGCCCCACCCGCAGCGCCTCGTCGAGCGCGTTGACCGGGCCGTTGCCCTCGGCGGTGGCGATCACCCGCTCGCCGCGTACCCGGATCTTGACGGTCGCCTCGGAGACCACCGCGCCGTCCTCGCGGTGCTCGACCAGCACGCGGTACGACTCCAGAGTGAACGGTCGGGCCGGGCTGCCCTCCGGCAACTCGGAGCGGACCAGCAACTCGAAGGAAGCGTCCGCGGCCTCGAAGGACCAGCCACCTGCCTCCAGCTCCTTGACCCGATTGGTGACCCGGGTCAGCGCCTCCGGACTGCCGGCCAGGTCCAGGCCGAGCTCACGGCTCTTGAGCTCGACGCTGGCCCGGCCGGCCATCTCGGTGATCAGGATCCGCATGTCGTTGCCCACCACCGACGGGTCCACGTGGTTGTAGAGCAACGGGTCGACCTTGATCGCACTCGCGTGGAGCCCCGCCTTGTGAGCGAAGGCGGCCGCCCCGGCGTACGCCTGATGGGTGTCGGGGGCGATGTTGGCGATCTCGGCGATGGCGTGCGAGACCCGCACCATCTGTGCCAGGCAGCCCTCCGGTAGGACGGGCATGCCCAGCTTGAGCTGGAGGTTGGCGACGACCGCGAAGATGTCGGCGTTGCCGGGGCGTTCGCCGTACCCGTTGGCGGTGCCCTGGACGTGGCGGACACCCGCCTCCACGGCGGCGATCGTGTTGGCCACCGCGCAGGAGGTGTCGTTCTGGGCGTGCATGCCGAGCAGCGCGGCGTCGACCCCCAGCCTGTCGGTCAGGTCAGCGATCACGGCGGTCACCTGGGACGGCAGCATGCCGCCGTTGGTGTCGCAGAGCACCATCCGCTCGGCGCCGGCGGCCAGCGCGGTCTGCACCACCGCCGCGCCGTAGGCGGGATCGTGCCGGTAGCCGTCGAAGAAGTGCTCACCGTCGACGAAGACCCGTCGGCCCTCGCGGACGAGGTGACTGACGGTGTCGTGGATCATCGCCAGGTTCTCCGCGCCGGTGGTGCGCAACGCGCGCTCGACGTGCCGGCTGTCGGCCTTGGCGACCAGCGCCACCGCCGGCGTCTGCGCGTCCAGCAGGGCACGCACCTGTGGGTCGTCGGCGACCGCCACACCGGCCTTGCGGGTGGCGCCGAACGCGACCAGGACGGCGTGCCGCAGGTCCAGTTCGGTGCGCGCCCGGCGGAAGAACTCGGTGTCCTTGGGCACCGCGCCCGGCCAACCGCCCTCGATGAAGCCGACCCCGAACTCGTCGAGCAGCCGGGCCACGGCCAGCTTGTCGACCACCGAGTAGGTGAGCCCTTCGCGTTGGGCGCCGTCGCGCAACGTCGTGTCGAAGACCTGGAACGTCATCAGGATCCTTTCTCGGAGCAACAAAAAGACCTCCCGCGGATGCGGGAGGTCTGCGCGCTCGGCGGAGGGGGGCCGGCGCGCTAGGTCGCAATAATCAGGGCGGTGCTGGTCACGATGGCCACTCTGCCACTCCGCCCGTGGTTTTGGGAGAAACAATCCATATAGCGGGACGGTCACTCTGGGTGGCCCCCAGCGCCGGGCCCGAGCACGTACGCGCCGACAAGCTGCCGCCGCACGGCGCGGCTGGGCCTCCCGCCGCACTGCGGCCTCGGCCTCCCGCCGTTTCCGGCCCCCGGCGGACGGGTAGCTCCTGCGGGGACGCACCCACCTACGCCGAGACGATCGGCGACAGTCAGGAGTGAACGGCATGGACAGGATCGATCCCCACGCCACCCACGCCGGGCCGGACCCGCTCCGCGGTGGCGACCAGGGCACGGTGCCCGGCGGCGCGCCGGCCGGCACTTTCGACCCCTGGCGCTACCGGGACCAGGCCGGGGTGGCCGACGCCGACCTGGTCGGCTACAAGGTCGAGGCCACCGACGGTGGAATCGGCAAGATCGACAGCGCCAGCCACGAGGTGGGCGGCAGCTACCTGGTCGTGGACACCGGCCCCTGGATCTTCGGTAAGAAGGTGATGCTGCCGGCCGGCACCGTCAACCAGGTCGACCACGACCAGCGCACCGTCTCCGTCGACCGGACCCGCGACCAGATCAAGGCCGCCCCGGAGTACGACGAGACCAGCCACAGCGACCCGCGCTACCGGGACCAGCTGGGCGGCTACTACGACGAGACGTACGGTGCGCTTCCACCCGGCACGGCACGCTGACGGTTCGGCCCCGACGGCCGGTGGGGCACGGACCCACCGGCCGTTACCGTGAGGGCGTGGACGCCATCGACGACAGCCGACAGATCCCGCTCCCCGCCACCTTCAACTTCCGCGACGCCGGCGGCTACCTCGGGCACGGTGGCCGACCCGTACGCCGTGGTCGGCTCTACCGCTCCGACTCGCTGCACCGCCTCACCGAACAGGACCGGGACGCGTTCGTCGCGATCGGCATCCGCACGGTCATCGACCTGCGCCGCCCCACCGAGGTGGAGCGGGACGGCCGGGTGCCGGCATACCAGGGGCTGACCTACCGGCACATCCACCCGGAGCACGACGACTGGGCGGGCGTGCCGCACGAGGAGGGCGCGAGCCTGGCCCGGTACCTCGCGGACCGGTACGCCGCCCTGGCCCAGACCGGCACCGCCGGGCTGGCCGAGGCCGTCGGTCTGATCGCCGACTCCGCCAACGCCCCGGTGGTGGTGCACTGCGTCGCCGGCAAGGACCGCACCGGCATCGTCTGCGCGCTGACCCTCGCCGTGCTCGGCGTCGACGACGCGGACATCACCGCGGACTACGCGCTCAGCAGCGAGGCGTCGGCCCGGTACAGCGCGTGGCTGGCCTCCATCAACCCGGACGGCGGGGACCTGCCGGCGCCGTTCCTGGCCTCACCCGCCGAGGCGATGCAGATCTTCCTGGACGAGCTGCGCGAGGGGCACGGTTCGGTCGAGGCGTACCTGCGGCACGCCGGTGTGACCGACGAGCAGCTCGCCGCACTCCGCGCCCACCTGCTCGCCGAGCCCACCGAGGCGTAGACCGCCGAGGTTCCGGACGCCTGCACCGGTCCGACTGCGCCGGCCCGTCCCTCTGGACGGGCCGGCGCAGCGACGGATGTCAGAAGACCCGCTGCACCCAGCCGTGCGGGTCGGCGGCCTCGCCACGCTGGATCTCGACCAGCTGCTGACGCAGGGCCATGGTGACCCGGCCGGGCTCGCCGCCACCGATCAGGAACTCGCCGTCCGGGAAGCGGACCCCACCGATCGGGGTGACCACCGCGGCGGTGCCGCAGGCGAACACCTCCTTCAGGCGTCCGCTGGCGGCGTCGGCCTGCCAGTCGGCGAAGCTGACCGGCCGCTCCTCGACCTGGTGCCCGGCCGCCCCGGCCAGCGCGAGAATGGCATCGCGGGTGATGCCCGGCAGGATCGTGCCGGTCAACGGTGGGGTGACCACCGTGCCGTCGTCGTAGACGAAGAAGACGTTCATGCCTCCCAGCTCGTCGACGAACCGGCGCTCCACCGCGTCCAGGAAGACGACCTGGTCGCAGCCGGCCTCGATGGCCTCGGCCTGGGCCGCCAGCGACGCGGCGTAGTTGCCGCCGCACTTGGCCGCGCCGGTGCCGCCGGGCGCGGCCCGGGTGTAGTCCGGGGAGACCCAGACGGTGACCGGCTTGACGCCACCGGTGAAGTACGCGCCGACCGGTGAGGCGATCACCATGTAGAGGTACTCGTTGGCCGGGCGGACGCCGAGGAAGACCTCGCTGGCGAACATGAACGGCCGCAGGTAGAGGCTGCCGTGCTCGTCGGTGGGGATCCACTCCCGGTCGATCTCGATGAGCTTGTGCAGCGAGTCGACGAACACCTCGGGCGGCAGCACCGGCATCGCCATCCGCTGCGCCGACGTGGCGAAGCGTGCGGCGTTGGCGTCCGGTCGGAACATCGTCACGCCACCGTCGGCCGTCCGGTATGCCTTCAACCCCTCGAAGATCTCCTGCGCGTAGTGCAGCACCGCACTGGCCGGGTCCATCGGGATCGGGGCCCGCGCCTCGACCCGGGCGTCGTACCAGCCCTTGCCGTCGGCGTAACGGACCGTGACCATGTGGTCGGTGAAGACGCGGCCGAACCCGGGGTTGGCCAGCAGGGCGGCCCGGTCGGCGGCCGATACCGGTGCGGGATTCGGACGGATCTCGAAGTCGAGCTTGTCACCACCGCTCATCGCGCTGACCTCCCTGCGGGACAACGGCATGCGGAATCGCACACCGACTTGGCTGTGCCAGAAACTTACCCCGAACGGTCGTTCAGCGGGTAGCGCCGCTCGGGCGAGACAGAGCGACCCGGCCGGGCCGAGGCCGGGCCGGTCGCTGGTGGGGTCGGGTCGGTCAGGCTACGGCGTGGGCGGCGAGCCGGTCGCCTACCTCTTCGGTACGCAGCGTCACGCCCGGAGTGCGGCTGGCCAGCTCGACGGCGACCGACGCGTTGACCCGGGCCGCGGCCTCGGCGTGCCCGAGCTGCTCCAGCAGCAACGCGGCGGAGAGCACCGCGGCGACCGGGTCGGCGATGCCCTGCCCGGCGATGTCCGGCGCCGAGCCGTGTACCGGCTCGAACATCGAGGGGTACGCCCCCTCGGGGTTGATGCAGCCACTGGCGGCCAACCCGATCCCGCCGGTGACGGCGGCGGCGATGTCGGTGAGGATGTCGCCGAAGAGGTTGTCGGTGACCACGACGTCGTAGCGCTGGGGCTGGGTGACCAGGAACATGGCCGCCGCGTCGACGTGCTGGTATTCGGTGGCGATGTCCGGGTGCTCGGCGGCGACCACGTCGAAGGTGCGCGACCAGAGCGATCCGGCGTGGGTGAGCACGTTGGTCTTGTGCACCAGGGTGACCTTGCGCCGCTCGCGGCGGCCGGCGCGGGCGAAAGCGTCGCGGATGACCCGCTCGACGCCGTGCCGGGTGTTCAGGCTCTCCTCGGTGGCGACCTCGGCGGGGGTGTCCCGGTGCAGCGAACCACCGGCCCCGGCGTAGAGACCCTCGGTGCCCTCGCGCACCACCACCAGGTCGACCTCGCCCGGCTTGACGTTGCCGAGCGGGCCGGCGACCCCGGGCCAGAGCCGGGACGGGCGCAGGTTGACGTACTGGTCGAAGGCGAACCGGAGCTTGAGCAGCAGCCCTCGCTCGAGCACACCCGGCGGAACCGTCGGGTCACCGACCGCGCCGAGCAGGATCGCGTCGTGCCCGGCCAGCTCGGTCAGCACGGAGTCGGGCAGCACCTCTCCGGTACGGTGCCAGCGGGCGGCGCCGAGGTCGTACTCGGTGGCCTGCACGCCGGGCAGCACCGCGTCGAGCACCTTGCGGGCCTGCGCGACCACCTCGGGCCCGATACCGTCCCCGGCAACCACCGCGATCCGCGCCACGACCGCACTCCTCTGCTCAACGGGTTCTCCTCCGGGGCAACGGTACGTGGGTGTCCCGCCTCCCGGTACGCGCCTTCCATTATTCGGGACGCGCGGATGCACAGCACCCTCTCAGCTGAGACTCATGGGGCGGTCATGTCCGCTGCATACCGTGGTGATCAGCGGGTCACGGGGGCCTGCCGACCATCGGCGTCGCGACGACGCGACGCCAAGCGCGAGGGGGTAGATGCGATGCGCATCGACGAGCAGCCGCGGACCCGCTGGCCGGACCCGGCCACATTCCGCAACCGCCGGCCGGACCTCCGACTCGGCAGCCGTCGACACCGCATCGACCCAACCTCCGCCACCGATGGCCGGATCGCGGTGCAGCACACCGTTCGCACCGCGACCGCCGAATACACCCTCCTGCTCAACGCCCCCGCGTGGCTCGGCCGCCGCGGCGTCGGCGAGGCACTGCGGGACAGCGTGGCGGAGCTGCGCGCCATCGACCTCACCTACGGTCCCAACCGGCCGGAGAGCCTCGTCTCCCGCCTGCGCAGGGGCGAGATCAGCCCCGACTCGTACCCGCCACTCGCCGACCTGGTGGACCGCTGCACGGCCATGCGCGCCGCCACCGACGGGTGGTTCGACGCCTGGGCGGTGCCCGGCGGCTTCGACCCGGGTGGCCTGCTAGGCGGCTGGGCTGTCGAACGCGCCGCCGAGCGGCTTCGCGCCGCCGGCATCCACGACTACGCCGTCCTCACCGGTGCCGACCTCGTCGTTCGCGGCCACGCGCCGCACGGTGGGCCCTGGCGGGTCGCGGTGCACCACCCCACCGCACCCGAGCGCGCCCCGCTGGTGTTGGAGATGACCGCCGGAGCGGTCGGCACGTCCGGGGTGACCGGGCGGCAGGGGCACGTGGTGGACCCGCACACCGGTGAGCCGGCCGACCAGCTCGTCGCCGCCACCGTCGTGGGCCCCGACCTCACCATCGCCGACGCCTACGCCACAGCGCTCTACGCGGCCGGCCCCACCGGCCTGTCGTGGTTCCGTGGCAACTCCGACTATCGGGCGCTGTTCGCACACCGACGCTGAGAAGAACGCGGTCGCAGCGAGCCCGTCTCCCCGCGGCGCTCGGGCCCGATTCGCACCTCGGCCGCTGACAGGCGGCCGGACGGGCCAATGCGATCGGCCCCCACGGTCTCGGCAACGACAGTGGGGGCCGGTCAGCGACGAGTGCGCGTGGCTCGCACAATCGAGGGGTGCGGACCGGTCGGGCCGGACGTCGACCGCGCCACCCGAAGACGGGCCGGCGCCTCGAACTCGGCCAGTGACCGCAGACGTACGCTAGCGAATCGACGCAACTCGACGCAAGAGTCTCCACAGCGGACCGTCGTGACCGGAGACTGCGGTATCCGGTAGTTGACCCGGCGGCGAGGCAGTTTCGACATGGTGAACGACGGATGGCACGCTGTCCGCCGTGAGTTTCGATCTGAGCGTGTGGGCCCTGGAGGACAGGGCGACGCCCGAGGACGTACGGACAGCGGTCGACGGTTGCCGACAGGGGCGACACGTGGACCGTTACCCCGACCCGAGGGTGGTCAGCTTCTACCGCGCCATCACTGCCTCCTATCCGGACCGCCACCCCGGCCCGAACAGCCCGTGGGCGGTGGCGCCACTGCACGCCGCACACGATCACGTCGAGTTGAACCTGCACCCGACCTGCGCGGACCAGGTGCTGCTGGACATCGAACGGCTGGCCGGCGAGCACGGGCTGATGCTCTTCGACCCGCAGGACGGCTCGGTCTACCCGCCCCCGGCCCGACTGCCCGGCTGACCTGGCCGGCGGCTCGGACGGGAAATGACGAGGGGCCCGGCGAATCGCCAGGCCCCCCACGGTGTTTGTCGTCTACTTACTCGTCGCGCAGGTCCGCGGCGCTGGCCGACGTGGCACCGATCGAGTCGGCGGCCGAGGTCAGCAGGTCCGCGCCGAGCGCCTGGTCGACGGTGAGCGTCATCAGCGTCTCACCGCCCGCCTCGCGCCGAGCCACCTGCATGGCGGCGATGTTGATGCCGGACTCGCCGAGCAGGGTGCCGACGGTGCCGACGACGCCGGGCCGGTCGGCGTAGCGCAGGAAGAGCAGGATGCCCTCCGCGCCGATCTCCACGTCGAAGCCGTCCACCTCGGTCAGCTTGAGGACGTCCCGGGCACCGGAGTGGGTGACGGTGCCGGAGACGCTGACCGTACGACCATCCGGCAGCGCGCCACGCACAGTCACCAACGTGGGCTGCTCGGCCGTCTCGGCCAGGGTCGCCAGGGTGACCTCGACGCCACGCTCGGCCGCCAGGTGCGGGGCGTTGACGTAGGTGACCTGCTCCTCGACCACCGAGCTGAACAGGCCCTTGGTGGCGGCGAGCTTGAGCACCGACACGTCGTGGCTGACGATCTCGCCACGCACCTCGACCGTGACGCTGGCGGCAACCCCACCGGCGACAGCGGTGAATGCCCGACCCAGCTTCTCCGCCAGCGGCAGCAGCGGCCGGACGTCCTCGGCGACCACGCCGCCGGCCTGCACGTTCACCGCGTCCGGGACGAACTCACCCTGCAACGCCAGCTTGACGCTCTTGGCCACGGCGAGACCCGCCTTGTCCTGCGCCTCGTGGGTGGAGGCACCCAGGTGCGGGGTGGCCACCACGTTGTCGAAGGCGAACAGCGGCGACGAGGTGCACGGCTCCTTGCTGTACACGTCGACACCGGCGCCGGCGACCCGCCCCTCGGCGATCGCGTTCGCGAGCGCCTGCTCGTCGACCAGCCCACCACGGGCGGCGTTGACGATGCGAACGCCGGGCTTGACGATCGCCAACTCCTTCTCACCGATCAGCCCCACCGTCTCCGGCGTCTTGGGCAGGTGGATGGAGATGAAGTCGCTCTCCCGCAGCAGCTCCTCCAGACCGACCAGACGTACGCCGAGCTGCGCCGCGCGGGCCGGCTGAATGTACGGGTCGTACGCGATCAGCCGGGTGCCGAACGCGGCGATGCGCTGCGCGAAGAGCACCCCGATGCGACCGAGCCCCACCACGCCGACGGTCTTGCCCTGCACCTCGACGCCTGTGTACTTCGACCGCTTCCACTCCCCCGCCTTGAGCGCGGAGCTGGCGCTCGCGGTGTTACGCGCGACGGCCAGCAGCAGTGCGACGGCCTGCTCGGCGGCGGAGACGATGTTGGAGGTGGGCGCGTTGACGACCATGACGCCCCGGGCGGTGGCGGCCGGCACCTCGACGTTGTCCAGCCCGACGCCCGCCCGGGCGACCACCTTGAGTCGCGGCGCGGCGGCGACCGCCTCGGCGTCGATCTGGGTCGCGCTGCGCACGATCACGGCGTCGGCCTCGGAGAGCGCCGCGAGCAGGGCCGGACGGTCGGTGCCGTCGACGTGACGGACGTCGAAGTCGTGGGCGAGCACCTCGATGGCGGCGGGGGCGAGTTCTTCGGCGATCAGTACGACAGGATTCATCGGTCCTCGTAGAGGTCGTGTTTGCGATCGGCCCGGGCGGGCGGGGCGCGGCACTGCACCCTGCGCTGATCCGTGCCGTGGCCGTCAGGTGCCGGCTGCTGCACCTACCCGCGATCGTAGGTGCCTTGCTGCCCAGCATGTTCCGGTCTTCGGGGTGAGGGCCCTCACACGCCCGGTCGTGCGACGGACATCGACCGTTCACCGGGCCGAAACGGTCCCGCCCGCCGCCGCGCCCGCCCATCGGTGCCATGCCTCGCGCAACATCGGGGAAACTGCTGCCTCGAAGCAGCCTGAGGGCGCAATATCCCTGATGTTGCCCGGATCACGGAGGGCATCTAGCGCGTTGAGGGGCGGGGCGGCACATGGTTTGACGGCCCCGGGCGACGCTGGGGAGAGCGCCGGCCGGGGCCGTCGGTGTCGCAGGATGCGTCAGGCGGTCTCGGTGATCGGGCGGTCGACCCAGCTCATCATGCCGCGCAGCTTCTTGCCGGTCTCCTCGATCGGGTGCGCCGCACCCTCGGCCTGCCACTTGGTGAAGTTGGGCCGGCCGGCCTCGTCCTCGGCGACCCACTCGCGGGCGAACTCGCCGGACTGGATCTCGCCCAGGATCTTGCGCATCTCGTCCTTGACCCGGGAGTCGATGATGCGCGAGCCGCGGGAGAGGTCGCCGTACTCGGCGGTGTCGGAGATGCTGTAGCGCATCTTCGCGATGCCGCCCTCGTACATGAGGTCGACGATCAGCTTCAGCTCGTGCAGGCACTCGAAGTAGGCGACCTCCGGGGCGTAACCCGCCTCGGTGAGCACCTCGAAGCCGGTCTGCACCAGTGCGGAGGCACCGCCGCAGAGCACCGCCTGCTCGCCGAAGAGGTCGGTCTCGGTCTCCTCGGTGAAGGTGGTCTTGATCGCGCCGGCGCGGGTGCCACCGATGCCCTTGGCGTACGCGAGGGCGAGGGCGAACGCGTTGCCGCTGGCGTCCTGCTCGACGGCGACGAGGCAGGGCACCCCCTTGCCGTCGGCGTACTGGCGGCGCACCAGGTGGCCGGGGCCCTTCGGGGCGACCATCGCCACGTCCACCTCAGCCGGGGGCGTGATCAGGCCGTACCGGATGTTGAAGCCGTGGCCGAAGAAGATGGCCTTGCCCGGGGCGAGGTTCGGGGCGATCGACTCCGAGTAGATGGAACGCTGGGCGGTGTCCGGTGCGAGCACCATGATCACGTCGGCCTCGGCGGAGGCCTGCGCCGGCGTGAGGACCCGGAAGCCCTGCTCCTCGGCCTTGGGACGGCTCTTCGAGCCTTCCGGCAGACCGATCACCACGTCGACGCCCGAGTCACGCAGCGACAGCGCGTGGGCGTGACCCTGGCTGCCGTAGCCGATCACCGCGACCTTCCTGGCCTGGATCAGGCCGAGGTCGGCATCGTCGTCGTAGAACACCTCAACGCTCATGAGAACTTCCCTTTCGTACGACGGCCGGGGCGGCCCGTCGTGGTCTGTGTTGATGGGTTCCGGGGCAGCCCGCCAGGGCCGACCGGGTGGCGGTCAGGCGGCCCGCAGCGCGGGACCGGCGGTGATCGAACGCGAGCCGCGCCCGATCGCCACCAGGCCGGACTGGACCATCTCCTTGATGCCGAAGGCTTCGAGATCGCGCAGCAGGGCGTCGAGCTTGTCCGGGGTGCCGGTGGCCTCGATGGTCAGCGTGTCCGGTGCGACGTCGACGACCCGGGCGCGGAACAGGTTGACGGTCTCCAGCACCTGGGACCTCGCGGACCTGTCGGCGCGGACCTTCACCAGCAGCAACTCGCGGGCAACCGAGACCTGGGGATCCAGCTCGACGATCTTCAGCACGTTGACCAGCTTGTTCAGCTGCTTGGTGACCTGCTCCAGCGGGGACGACTCCGCGTTGACCACGATGGTGATCCGGGAGACGTCCGGGTTCTCGGTCTCACCCACGGCGAGACTGTCGATGTTGAACCCGCGCCGGGAGAACAGGCCGGAGACCCGGGCGAGCACGCCCGGCTTGTTCTCCACGAGCACGGAAAGGGTGTGCATCGTCATTAAATGTCATCCTCGTCGAAGGTCGGGCGGACGCCGCGGGCGAACATGATCTCGTCGTTGCTGGTGCCGGCGGCGACCATCGGCCAGACCATCGCGTCCTTGCCGACCACGAAGTCGATCACCACCGGGGCGTCGTTGATCTCCATGGCGGCGGCGATGGTCTTGTCCACGTCGGCCGCGTTCTCGCAGCGCAGACCGACGCAGCCCAGTGCCTCGGCGAGCTTGACGAAGTCGGGGATGCGGTGCTTGTGGGTGCCGAGCTCGGTGTTGGAGTAGCGCTCGTTGTAGAACAGCGTCTGCCACTGCCGGACCATGCCGAGGTTGCCGTTGTTGATCACGGCGATCTTGACCGGGATGCCCTCCAACGCGCAGGTGGCCAACTCCTGGTTGGTCATCTGGAAACAGCCGTCACCGTCCACCGCCCAGACCACCGTGTCCGGCTTGCCGACCTTGGCGCCCATCGCCGCCGGCACCGCGTAGCCCATCGTGCCGAGACCGCCGGAGTTCAACCAGGTGTACGGCTTCTCGTAGGAGATGAACTGGGACGCCCACATCTGGTGCTGGCCCACCCCGGCCACGAAGATCGCGTCGGAGCCGACGATCTCGCCCAAGCGCTTGATCACGTACTGCGGGGAGAGCGTGCCGTCGGACGGCTCGTCGTAGCCCAGCGGGTAGCGGTTGCGCAGGTCGTCCAGTTGGGTCCACCAGTCACCCAGGTCGGTGCTGTGACCCGCCGACCGCTCGACGGTCACCGCGGCGATCAGCTCGTCGATGACGTGCTTGGCGTCGCCGACGATCGGCACGTCCACGTGCCGGTTCTTGCCGATCTCGGCGGGGTCGATGTCCGCGTGCACCACCGTCGCGTCCGGGGCGAACGAGTCCAGCTTGCCGGTGACCCGGTCGTCGAACCGGGCACCCAGCGCAACGATCAGATCCGCCTTCTGCAGGCCGTAGACCGCGGCGACAGTGCCGTGCATGCCGGGCATCCCCAGGTGCTGCTGATGCGAGTCGGGGAACGCGCCGAGCGCCATCAGTGTGGTGACGACCGGGATGCCGGTCAGCTCGGCCAGCCGGCGCAGCCCGTCGGTGGCACCGGCCTTGAGCACGCCGCCGCCCACGTAGAGCACCGGCCGGCGGGCGCCGGCCATCAGCCGCGCCGCCTCCCGGATCTGCTTGCCGTGCGGGTGCAGGGTGGGGCGGTAGCCGGGCAGGTCCAGGGTCGGCGGCCAACTGAAGGTGGTCGGCGCCTGGAGCACGTCCTTGGGGATGTCGACCAGCACCGGGCCGGGTCGCCCGGTGCTGGCCAGGTGGAACGCCTCGGCCAGCACCCGCGGGATCTCCTCGGCGTTCTGCACGAGGAAGTTGTGCTTGGTGATCGGCAGGGTGATGCCCTGGATGTCGGCCTCCTGGAAGCCGTCGGTGCCGATCAACGGGCTGGCCACCTGTCCGGTGATCGCGACGATCGCCACCGAGTCCATGTACGCGTCGGCGATCGGGGTGACCAGGTTCGTCGCGCCCGGGCCGGAGGTGGCCATGCAGACGCCGACCTTGCCGGTGGCCTGCGCGTACCCGGTCGCCGCGTGTCCGGCGCCCTGCTCATGCCGCACCAGGATGTGCCGGACGGTGGAGTCGTAGAGCGGGTCGTACGCCGGCAGGATCGCGCCGCCCGGAATGCCGAAGACGACGTCGACGTCGAGCGCCTCGAGGGACCGCACGAGCGAGCCGGCCCCGGAGACCTGAGCCGAGGCGGTGGGTCGTACCGCCGGGACGGCCGGGGTGGCCGCGCTGCGTGCGGCGGCCGGGTCGACGTCGACGGCGGGGTCGGCGGAGGCGCGGGCCCGGCGGGCGGTGTGGGCGAGGGTCTCGGGCGTGGGTCTCGTCATGACGGTTCTGGCCTTCGGCTGGAGTGGCTGGTGGCTAGTCAAGCGATGCGACGCGGGCGGGGCTCGCGTCGCCAGGTTCCGATGGCAATAAAAACGGCCCTCGTGCAGATGCACGGGGCCAGCGCACTCTCAGGAGGGAGAGTGCGCTCAGGTAAGTACTCGCAGCGACCGGTACGACGACATGCGGCTAAGCCTGACGCATCTCACGCGATGAGTCAACTGATCCCACATGTTGGTTAACGGGCGTCGGCGCGTCGGTTGGCGACGCGCTGTCGGCAGGCGGGTTGAGCTGCCCTGACCCGCCCGGATGCCGACGTGGCGTGGGCAGCGGAGCAGGCCGCGCACCGGGCGAGGTCGCCGCCTCCAGCATCGCCTCCAGGTGCTCGGCCGGCACTCCCCAGCCGAAGAGCGCGCCCTGGCCGAACCGGCATCCGGCGGCCACCACGGCGGCCAGCTCGGTCGGCGTCGTCACCCCCTCGGCGATCACCTCCAGCCCCAGCTGGTGGCCCAGTCGCATGACGATGTCGACCATCGGCGCGAACGCCGGACCGTCCTGGTCGACCGGGCGGACCGGCTCGTGCTCGGCGACCAGGCTGTGGTCGATCTTCAGGATGTCGATCGGGAGCCGCCGCAACTGCCCCAGCGACGAGTAGCCGGCCCCGAAGTCGTCCAGCGCGATCCGGACACCGGTCAACCGCAGCGCGGTCAGCCGCCGGATCAGCTCGTCCAGGTCGGTGGCGACGGCGTGCTCGGTGACCTCCAGCACCAGCCGCTGCGGCGGCACGTGGTGGGCGCGCAGCGCCTCGGCGACCTGCACCACGTACTCCGGGGCGTGCAGCTCACGCGGGGAGACGTTGACCGACACCCACACGTCGTGCCCGTCGGCCAGCCACCGGGAGAGCTGGTAGCAGGCCTGGTGCAGCACCCAGGCGCCGAGCGGAGCGATCATCCCGCACTCCTCGGCGAGCGGGATGAACTCGTCTGGACGGACGTTGCCCAGCTCGGGGTGGTGCCAGCGGAGCAGCGCCTCGGCGCCGACCGGCCGCACCGACGGCAGCGACGCCACCGGCTGGAAAGCCAACCGCAGCTCGTCGCGGTCGATGGCGCCACGCAGCTCGTGCTCCACCGCGGTCCGCCGACGCAACAGCTGGTCGTACGCCGCGTCGTAGCGCTCGATCCGGTTCTTGCCGCGCTGCTTGGCGTAGCGCAGCGCCAGGTCGGCGTGGCGCAGCAGCAGCTCCACGTCTCCCTCGCCGGCCGACCCGGCCACCCCGATGCTGACCGACAGGAAGACCGGCCCCTCCGGCTCGTCGTACGGCCGGTTGACCACCCCGAGCAACCGTTCGGCGACCCGGTCCGCCTCGGCCGGCCGGCCCTGCATGAGGACGGCGAACTCGTCGCCGCCCAACCGGGCGGCCACGTCGCCGGGGCGCAGGTTGGCGCGCAGTCGCCGGCCCACCTCGGCCAGCACGGCGTCGCCCACGTCGTGACCGCGCATGTCGTTGACGTTCTTGAAGCCGTCCAGGTCGAGGCCGAGCAGGACGCGGGGGTTGCCCGTCGCGGCGGTGTCGTGCAGTGCGCGGAGCAGACCCCGCCGGTTGGCCAACGACGTCAACGGGTCGGTGTGCGCCAGCTCGCGGAAGTGCGCCTCCCGCTCGGCCAGGCGGTCCGCGTACCCCCGGACGTCGCGGAGGGTGAGGTATTGCCGTGCCACCAGGGCGAAGCCCTCCACGCTGCCGGCCACGATGCCCGCCGCCGTGAACCGGCCGTCCTGGGCGAGGTGGTACATCGCCGACGCGGCCATCGCCAACATCGGGGCGATGGCGTACTCGCCGTCGCGGCCGATCAGGTCCAGATCGACCTGCCCGGGCCGGTCCGCCCGGTACACCGAGAGCGCGACGGTCAGCAGGCCGGCGGCGAGCACCGCAGCACCGGTCAGCGCCATCGTCGGCCCGGCCTGGCAGAGCCCGGCGCTCAGGCCGAGACCACCGCAGGTCACCGCGGTGATGCCGGAACCCAGCGCGGCGAGCCGTCGACGGGGGGTCGCGGCCCGGAAGACCACGATCACGGCGAGCCCGGCGCCGAGGGCGGCGCTCACCGTGGCCACCAGGATCGCCGGGCAGGCCATCGGGGTGGCAGCGCCGAGCAGCCGGGTGGGCTCGGAGAAGAGCACCCAGCCGACGAACCACAGCGCGGCGGCCATGACCAACCCGTCCAGGGCGAGCCGGGCCGTTCCCGACGCGGTGGCGGCAACCCCGGGCAGCCGGAGAAGACCGGCGGCGAAGGCCAGCCCGCTCACTGCCGCGCCGATCGCCACCACTGTCGCCCAGCCCGTACGCTGCCCCTGCTCGTGGGCCCAGTGGTCGTTCGCGCTGAGCGCGGCCACGACCCCGGCCAGCAGACTGAGCAGCGCGACCCCGGCGGCCGCGGCGAGCAGCACGTGTGCGGGCCGGCGCGGCCCGGTACGCCGCCAGGCGACGACGGTCAGCAGCACGGCGGCCACGGCGGCGGCGAGCCCGCTGAGCGCCGCCACAGCGACCATGCCCGGGGGGAGATGCACGCTCCCAAGAGTGCCGGATGCGCGCGAGTCGTGGGGGGTGGGTGTGCATCTGTTGGGACACGGCGCCCACCGGGGCCGGTCCCCGTGGCGACGGTGTCATGCTGGTATGCATGCCTGAGCTGCGGTCGAGGACTTCCACACACGGTCGGACGATGGCCGGCGCCCGGGCCCTCTGGCGGGCCACCGGGATGACCGACGACGATTTCGGTAAGCCGATCGTCGCCATCGCCAACAGTTTCACCCAGTTCGTGCCTGGTCACGTCCATCTCAAGGACATGGGTGGCCTGGTCGCCGACGCGATCGCCGAGGCCGGTGGGGTGGGCCGGGAGTTCAACACCATCGCGGTCGACGACGGCATCGCCATGGGGCACGGCGGCATGCTCTACTCGCTGCCCAGCCGGGAGCTGATCGCCGACGCGGTGGAATACATGGTCAACGCGCACTGCGCGGACGCCCTGGTCTGCATCTCCAACTGCGACAAGATCACCCCGGGCATGCTGCTGGCCGCGCTGCGGCTCAACATCCCGACCGTCTTCGTCTCCGGCGGCCCGATGGAGGCCGGCAAGACGATGGCGATCGAGGGCGTCGTGCACAGCAAGATCGATCTGATCGACGCGATGATCGCCTCCTCGAACGAGGCGGTCACCGACGAGCAGCTCGGCGAGATCGAGCGCTCCGCCTGCCCGACCTGCGGCTCGTGCTCCGGCATGTTCACCGCCAACTCGATGAACTGCCTCACCGAGGCGATCGGGCTGGCTCTGCCGGGCAACGGCTCGACGCTGGCCACCCACGCCGCGCGCCGGTCACTCTTCGTCGAGGCCGGCCGCACCGTCGTGGAGATCTCCAAGCGGTGGTACGAGGGCGACGACGACTCGGTGCTGCCCCGCACTGTCGCTTCCAAGGCCGCCTTCGAGAACGCGGTCGCCCTGGACGTGGCGATGGGCGGGTCCACCAACACGGTGCTGCACCTGCTCGCCGCCGCCCGGGAGGCGGAGATGGACTTCGGCGTCGCCGACATCGACGCGATCTCCCGGCGGGTGCCGTGCCTGGCCAAGGTCGCGCCGAACTCCCCGAACTACCACATGGAGGACGTGCACCGGGCCGGCGGCATCCCCGCGATCCTCGGTGAACTGGACCGGGCCGGGCAGCTCAACCGGGACGTGTGGGCCGTGCACTCCCCCTCGCTGGCGCAGTGGCTGACCGACTGGGACGTGCGCGGCGGCTCGCCGACACCGACGGCCGTCGAGCTGTTCCACGCGGCTCCCGGCGGCGTGCGTACCGTCGAGCCGTTCTCCACCACCAACCGGTGGTCGTCGCTGGACACCGACGCGGCCGGTGGCTGCATCCGGGACCGCGAGCACGCCTACTCCGCCGACGGTGGGCTGGCCATCCTGCACGGCAACCTGGCACCGGAGGGCAGCGTGGTGAAGACCGCCGGCGTGCCGGACGACTGCCTGACCTTCCGCGGCCCGGCGAAGGTCTACGAGTCGCAGGACGACGCGGTGACCGCGATCCTAGCCAAGCAGGTGGTCGCGGGTGACGTCGTGGTGATCCGGTACGAGGGACCCAAGGGCGGCCCCGGCATGCAGGAGATGCTCTACCCCACCTCGTTCCTCAAGGGACGTGGGCTGGGCCGGTCCTGCGCGCTGCTCACCGACGGCCGCTTCTCCGGCGGCACCTCCGGGCTCTCCATCGGGCACGTCTCCCCCGAGGCGGCCTCCGGTGGGCTGATCGCCCTGGTCCGCGACGGCGACGAGGTCGTCATCGACATCCCGAACCGGTCGATCGAGCTGAACGTGTCCCCCGAGGAGCTGGAGGCGCGACGGGTGGCCGAGGAGAAGCGCGACAAGCCGTACACCCCGACCGACCGGCAGCGCCCGGTGTCGGCGGCGCTGCGCGCGTACGCCTCGATGGCCACCTCGGCCAGCGACGGCGCCTACCGCCGCGTCCCGGAGTAACCACCGGATAGCCCGACATCGCTGAAGTCGTCGGCGAAACACGGTCCGCGGATGTCGGACGCGTCGGTTAGCGTGTCGTCGATCAATTCGGGGAGAGCCCGGATTCCTGCGGGGAAGAGGCGTGTACGTGTCGTTTGGCAAGAAGTCCGTTGCGGTGGCGGTCTCGGCGCTCACCGCGCTCGCTGTCTCCGCGTGTGGCACGACGTCCGGCGGGTCCAATGAGCCCAAGCAGCCCAGCGTTCTGGAGCTGCTGGCCAGTGACCTCAAGGGGTCGCTGCAGAAGACGGCCGAGGCCACCAACAAGAGCGATTCGGTGACCGTGTCGATGACGGGCACGGCGGGCGGCGAGAAGGTCGAGATGCGCGGCGTCCTGGACCTCGGCGACCCGGTCAAGGCCGAGATGACGACGACGGACCCGAAGGGCGACTCGACGGTCGTCCGGATGGTCGGTGCGGTCATCTACGTCGAGATTCCGGCCGAGGACCGCTCCAGCATGGACGGCAAGCGCTGGATGAAGATGGACCTGAGCGAAGCTGGCAAGCAGGCCGGGATGAACTTCGGCAAGCAGTTCGAGGACATCGACCCGACCAAGCAGGTCAAGACGCTGATCGCCACCGAGGGCACAAAGGTGGTCGGGCAGGAGACGGTGGACGGGACGGCCACCGTCCACTACACGGTCAACACCCCCCTGGCGACCCACCTTGAGCAGGTCGACGCGAAGCTGCGGGCAGGCGTCGAGCAGCAGATGACCAAAATGGGCGTCAAGGAGATCACCACCGATCTGTGGGTTGACGAGCAGTACCGGCCCCGCCGGGCAGCCCTGAAGATGGGCCCGTTGGGTGACCTGGTGATGGACTACACCGACTACGGCAAGGCGGTGACGGTCGAGACGCCGCCGACGGCGGAGACCCTCGACTTCGCTGAGATGCTCAAGGGCCTGCAGGGCTTGACCGCCAGCAACTGATCAGGACCGGAAGACTGCCCGGCGGGCGCGGAGACGCGCCCGCCGGGCAGTGCCGTGTCCGCCCACTCGTCGCGCCCGACTGACAGCCGGCTCCGGGTCAGCTGAGGTCGCGCAGGTCGACCGCGTCGGCCCCCGGACGCGGTGGCCTAGCTTCGCTGAATGTCGTTGACGCAGCGCAGCACCGGTCGAGCGGTCAGCGCAGCAGTGTCCAGCGGATCAGAAGCCCGCACGGTGAAGGTCGTGGACTCGCCCGGCAGCAGGGTGACCAGAGCCTCGTCGACGGAAGCCGTCGGGTCGAGCCGGTCGGCGAACAGCGTCAGGTCGCGCAGCACCGTGCGGGCCGTGACCCGGACCCGCTGCCCACCGTCGAACGGATCGACCGTCGCCTCCCAGGCCGCCACAGGCCACTCCACCTCGCGATCCTCGGCGAAGAACCACAACGCCCGCCGCGTGTTCTCCCCCGCCTCGGCGACGAGCAGCTCACGCCTGGCCTCCTCCGGCCGGGCCAGCTCCGCCGGCAGCGCCAGCGTCACCGCCGAGTACGCGGGAACGGCCAGCTGCATCGTCGTCTTCGCCCGGGGCTCGCCAGCGAGGGTCACCCGCATCACCGAGGCCGACGCCCGCCAGGGCGTGCCACTCTCGTTGACCGCGACCAGGGCCAGGCCGCCGGCGCGGGGCTGCACGGTGAGGAGCCGATCGGCGTACGCGTGACGCAGCGAATACCACAGGGGTTTGCGTCGGCCGTCGCCGTCGACGGCCGACCAGGAGGTCACCGGCCAGCAGTCGTTGAGCTGCCAGACGATGGTGCCCGCGCAGACGTCCCGGTGTGAGCGGAAGTGCTCCACCCCGAGCTGGATCGCGCGGGCCTGGTTGAGCTGCGTCAGGTAGTGCCAGTCGTCGAAGTCCGCCGGGGCGGGCAGGTGCGCGTCCAGGCCCCGCTGGAGCTTGGCGTCACCGTTTGCTGCCTTCTGGTGGTGCGCCATGCCCGGTGAGTCGTGCGCCAGGGGCTCGTCGCTCAGCGCCCGGCGCACTGTGGCGTACGCCGGCGGTGCCTGGTAGCCGAACTCGGCGACGAAGCGCGGGACGTACTCCCGGTATCTGGTGTAGTCGTCGGTGTTCCACACGTCCCAGATGTGCGTGGTGCCGTGGGCCGGGTCGTTGGGGTGGATCGCCTCGCTGCCCGACCAGGGGCTGCCCGGCCAGTACGGGCGGGTCGGGTCCAGCTCGCCGACGATCCGGGGCAGCACGTCGAGGTAGTAGCCGCGCCCCCAGGTGCGCCCCGCCAACGGCTCCTGCCAGTCCCAGTCGTGCCAGCCCCAGATGTTCTCGTTGTTGCCGGTCCAGAGCACCAACGACGGGTACGGCGCCAGCCGCGTCACCTGCTCGGCCGCCTCGGCGGCAACCTCGGTGGCGAAGGGCTCCTCCTCCGGGTAGGCCGCGCAGGCGAAGAGGAAGTCCTGCTGGACGAGCAGGCCCCGCTCGTCGGCGAGGTCGTAGAAGTCCGCCGACTCGTAGCGGCCACCGCCCCAGACGCGCAGCAGGTTGATGTTGGCCTCGACGGCCTGGTCGAACCGCTCGGCCAGTCGGTCGCGGGTGATCCGGCTGGGGAACACGTCGTCCGGGATCCAGTTGACGCCCCGGACGAAGACGGGGACGTCGTTGACCGACAGCGCGAACGGGGTGCCGTGTTCGTCGGGCGTGGTGTCCAGTCGCACCTTGCGAAAGCCGACCCGGTGCGACCAGACGTCGAGGGTGTCGTCGTCCGGCCCGAGCACTGTCACCTCGATCGGGTGCCGTGCCTGTTCGCCGTACCCCCGGGGCCACCAGAGCGTGGGCTCGCGGACGGTGAGGGTGAGCACGGCCGTGCGCTGGCCGGCCGGGACGATCACCTCGGTGCGGGAGCCGGCGACGGCGGCGCGGACGGTCAGCGGGACGTCCGAGGCCCGCTCGATCTCGACGTGCACCTCGACCCGGCCGTCGCGGCCGTCCATGGTGACCAGTGGGCGGACGGTGGCCAGCCGGGCGGTCGACCAGGAGTGCAGGCCGATCTCCTGCCAGATTCCGGCGGTGACCAGTGTGGGCCCCCAGTCCCAGCCGAAGTTGCAGGCCATCTTGCGGATGAAGTGGAACGGCTCCGGGTAGGCGTTGGGCCGGTCGCCGAGCCGCTCCTGCTGCGCCTCGGCGTAGCGGTACGCGGAGTCGAACGCCACGACCAGGTCGTTGTCGCCGTCGCGCAGCAGCGACCGGACGTCGAACCGGTAACCGCGGTGCATGTTCTCGGTGCGGCCGACCTCGACACCGTTGAGGGTGAGCGTGGCGACGGTGTCCAGGCCGGCGCAGACCAGGTCGACACGCTCGTCGTCGCCCGGCCGGTGCACGAAGGTGGTCTGGTAGCTCCAGTCGGTGCGCCCGATCCAGGCCAGCGCCAGCTCGTTGTCGTCGAGGTACGGGTCTTCGATCAGCCCGGCGTCGAGCAGATCGGTGTGCACGCAACCCGGCACTGTCGCCGGCACGGCCCGCCCGGCGATCCCGGCCGGCACCTGCGCTCCGGGTGCCGCCCGCAGGGTCCAACCGTCGTAGAGTGCCTGTCGGCTCACCATTGCACCGCACCTTCCGCATCGAAAGACGTTTACTGAACCGGATAAGCTAGCAACCGTACGGTCCACCATGGTGACTGTCAACGGCCGGTTGACGCCCCGCAGCGAAGAGGAGCACGCCGGTGAAGCGGCCGACCATCGCCGACGTCGCCCGACGCGCCGGCGTGTCCAAGGGCGCCGTGTCGTACGCGCTCAACGGGCAGCCCGGCGTCTCCGAGACCACCCGGCAGCGCATCCTGGCCATCGCCACGGAGATCGGGTTCAGCCCGAGCAGCGCCGCCCGCGCCCTCTCCGCCGCCACCGCCGGGGCAGTCGGCCTGGCCCTGTGCCGACCGGCCCGGACACTCGGCATCGAACCGTTCTTCATGGCATTGATCAGTGGCGTCGAGGCCGAGCTCTCCGCCCGCTCGTACGCGCTGACCCTCCAGGTGGTGGCCGACCACGACGCCGAGATCGCGGTCTACCGACGGTGGTGGGCCGAACGCCGGGTGGACGGGGTGCTCGTGTGCGACCTGCGCACCGACGACCGGCGCATTTCCGCGCTGGAGCAGCTCCAACTGCCGGCGGTGGTGATCGGCGGGCCCGGCGGCACCGGTGAGCTGTCCAGTCTCTGGTCCGACGACGCCGCAGCGCTGACCGAGACGGTGGAATACCTGGTCGCGCTCGGGCACCGACGCATCGCCCGGGTTGGCGGCCTGCCCGACCTGCGGCACACCGAGATCCGCACCGAGGCCTTCGCGGAGATCTGCCAGCGGCTCGACCTGGTCGACGCGACCACCGTCTGGTCCGACTACACGGGCGAGGAGGGAGGTCGGGCCACCCGCCGGCTGCTCAGCTCCGCCCAACGGCCCACCGCGGTCATCTACGACAACGACGTGATGGCCATCGCCGGGCTCTCCGTCGCCCAGGAGATGGGGCTCACCGTGCCCGGTGACCTGTCCATCGTGGCCTGGGACGACTCGCCGCTGTGCCGCCTGGTGCACCCGTCGTTGACCGCGCTGGGCAGGGACATCCCCGCGTACGGCGCGCACGCCGCCCGCCAACTGCTCGCGGTCATCGCCGGACAGCCCGCCGGCCGGGTGCAGGACGAGACGCCGCACCTCACCCCGCGCGGCAGCACCGCACCACCCCGGATGAGGTGAACCGGTTCAGTTACCAGGGCTCAGCGGGACGCTGACGGGAACTCCTCGAAGTACGCCTCGACCCGCTCGGCCGTCGCCGGCCGCGCCAGCGCGAACCCCTGCCCGTACCGGCAGCCACCCCGGCGCGCCCCCTCCACCTGGGCCGACGACTCCAGCTCCTCCGCGACGATCTCCACACCCAGCCGCTCTCCGACGTTGACCACCACGTCGATCAGCGGCGGCTGCCCGTCCGGCCGTGCGCCCACCAACTCCGGGCCCACCTTGAGCAGGTCGATCGGCAGGCGGCGAAGCTGCGCCAACGAGGCGTGCTCGGCCCGGAAGTCGTCCAACGCGGTGCGCACACCCAGCGACCGCAGCCCGGCCAGCCGGGCCACCACCGTCGACAGGTCACCGGCGACCCTCGGCTCACTCACCTCCACCACCAGCCGCTCCGGCGGCACCCCGTATGCGGCCAGCACGGCCGCGGCCCGCTGCACGAAGTCGGGGGTGGTCAGCTCCCGGGTGGTGATGTTGACCGCCATCCACAGCTCCCGTACGCCCACCGACCAGTCGGACAACTGCCGGCAGGCCCGGTCCAGAACCCACCACTCCAACTCGCCGATCAGGTCCAGGTCCTCGGCGACCGGCAGCAGCTCGGCCGGGAGCACAGTGCCGAGCACCGGGCTCCGCCAGCGCAGCAGAGCCTCCGCGCCCACCGGCTGCCCGTCGGCCAGGTCGACCACCGGCTGGTAGACGAGATCCAACTCGCCGCGGGCCACCGCACCGGGCAGCTCGCGTTCCAGGTCGAGCCGGCGAACCAGCTGCTCCTCCAGGAACGCGTCGTACCACTCGACCCGGTCCCGGCCCAGCTGCACGGCCCGCCGTCGGGCCAGCTCGGCCTGACGGAGCACGTCCGCCGGCCCGGCCCCGCTGACCTCGGCCAACCCGATGCTCGTCTGCACCCGCAGCACCGCACCGCCCAGCCGGTAGGGCGGGCTGAGCGCGGTCAACAACCGGGTGCCCAGCGCGTACGCCAGCATCGGACCGGCGGCCGTGACCACGGCGAAGCCGGCACCCGTGCACCCGGTGACCAGGTCGTCGGGGGCGATGACCGCGCGGGCCCGGTGCACCGCCTCGGCCAGCATGTCCTCCCGGGCCGTCGGGCCGGCGCCCTCGGTGCCGTGCAGGTCCACCAGCAGCAGCGCGCCAGTCGGTGCCGGCACGTCGCCGATCGCGGCGAGGGCGTCCAGCAGGGCCGCCCGGTCACCCGGACCACCGCCGCCCGCCGGGACGGGCCGTCGGTTGAGCGCCGACCAGGCGGCACCGTCGTCGGTTGCCCAGGCTGGGCCGACACCGCTCGGTGTGGCCGGGTCGACGGCGCGGCCGGAGTGGTGCTGGGCCGGTGTGGCTGGCGGCTCCGACCTGCCCGGCCAGCGTGCCGGCGCCGCATGGCGGTGCCGGACCGCGCCGCCCGCCCGTCGGCGGTGCGCGGCCCGCCGTTCGGTGGTGGAGGTGCCACCCGCGCGCAACAGGTCACGCAGCACCAGGGACGGCACCGCCGCCAGGGCCAACACCACGCTCGTCCGGTCGAGAGCACGGCCGGCAGCCAGGTGCACACCCGCCGCCAGCAGCAGCATCGCCGCCGGGAGCACCGCTCGGGGCCAGGCAGCAGCGACCGGCTCCGCCGGCTCGGCGTCACCCTCGTCCGCCGCGTCGGCCGCACCGACCGCGACGAGCAGCATCCCGAACACCAACGGGGGTACGGCCAGCAGGGCCGCCGGCCCGACCGGCTCGGTTGGCAGCGTGGCCAGCAGCACCAACCCGCCCAGGGTGAGCAGGACACCGCCCCGGCAGACCTCCGCACCCGAGCGTCGCCTCGGCCCCGCGAACGCGTTGAGCGCGGCCATCCCCAGTCCGCCGAGCGCCAGCGCGACGACCAGCCGGGTCGAACCCGGCAGGTCGGCACGGGGCAGCAGCAGCCAGCCGGCGAGGGCCAGGCCGACAGCCGGGCCGCTCGACTCGACCGACCGGCGCAGCAGGACACCGGCCGACGCCCGCGTCCGGCCGGGAAGGCGGTGGAGACCGAGCCCGGAGAGGGCAGCCACGACCAGCGAACCGATCAGCACGGCGACGGTCGACCCGGCGTCGGCCAGGGGCAGCACGACGGCGGTGAGGCCAGCGGTCACCACCGCCGCGTCGAGGAGCACGCCCGCCGTACGCGGTGACGGATCGGCGCGGCGTCGTCCGGCCAGCCGGGAGAGCCGCACCCCCGCGAGCGTGGCGCCGGCACCAGCGGCCAGCGCGATCACCACCGAGGCCGGGACCAGGTCGACGGCACCGGCGAGAAGGAGCAGCGCCACCGCGGTGGAGGTGGCGGCCTCCGGTGCCGCCCGGCGAGGGACGAGAACACGGAACGGGTACGCGAGGAGCACGGCGGTCGCCTTCGTGAGGGGGCACGGGGGCGGTACGACGGTGCGGGGCATCGGACGTTGCGAGTCCGCTGCTCAACAAACGAAAACGATCGGCGGCCGGATTGGTTACGTGTCGGTCACCTGGAAGAGACAATGACCTGTGTCACTGTACGGCGTACCGCACCCCGCCGGCACCGCCCGCCGCGAGCCGGACCGGCCGGGGGTGGGATCATCGGAGGGTGAGTAAGCCCGACACGGTCCGCTTCCGGTACAACCAAGCCATCCTGGTCGCCGCGGTCATCGCCTTCATCGGTGCACTGCCGCTGGCGAGCGCCCGGACCTACCTGCTGCCGGTGCTGCTCCTGCCGCTCGCCGTCGCGCTCTGGGCCTGGCGGGCCGGCACCGACGCCAACGCTCGGGAGCTGCGCGTACGGGCGTTGGCCGGGCAACGCCGCATCGACTGGGACCAGGTCCTCGAACTGGTCACCGACCAGCGCGGACGTGCGGTCGCGCGGCTCGACGACGGCCAGCAGGTGACCCTGCCGGCGGTACGCGGCGTGGACCTGCCCCGGCTGGTGTCGGCCACCGGCCAGACGCTGCCCGACAACCCGGCCGAGGCGACCGGTCAGTAGCCGTCGACCACCGTGTTGATCAGCGGCTGCCCGGCGGCGAACCGGCGCACCTGGTCACCGACCAGTCGGTAGGCACGCGGCAGCAGACCTCGCACCGACCCGGCCACATGTGGTGTGAGCAGCACGTTCGGCATCGTCCAGAGCGGCGAGTCGGCGGGCAGCGGCTCCGGATCGGTGACGTCCAGGGCGGCCGAGATCCGACCGGTGGCCAGCTCGGCGACCAGCGCCTCGGTGTGGGCCACCGGCCCCCGGGCGGCGTTGACGAGCAACGCACCGTCCGGCATCGCGGCCAGGAAGTCCTTGTCGATCAGGCCACGGGTCTGGTCGGTGAGCGGCACGATCACGATCACCACGTCGGCGTCGGGCAGCAGCCGGGGCAGTTCCTCGACGCCGTGCACGCCCTGCTCCGGGCGGGCGGTCCTCGCCACCAGCGTGAAGCTCACCTCGAAGGGGGCGAGCCGGTCCCGCACCGCGGTGCCGATCGCGCCGGCCCCGACGATCAGCACCCGCTTGCCGGTCAGCTCGTCGGTCGGGAGGTTTCCCTCGTTCGCCCAACGCCGCTCGGCCTGCGCCCGGATGAACGTCGGGAACGCCCGCAGCTGGGCAAGGACAGCCGTGACGACCCACTCGGCGGTGGACGGGTCGTGCACGCCCCGCGCGTCGCAGAGCGTGACCCCCGGCGGTGTCCGGCCGGCCCAGGCGTCCGCCCCGGCGGAGAGCAACTGCACCACGGCCAGGTCGGGCAGCTCACGCAGCAACGCCGTCGCGTCCGAGCCGCCCAAAAACGGTGGCACCCAGACACGGACGTCGGTCGCCTCCGAGGGCAGCCGGTCGGCGTGCTCGAACACCTCCACCGTCACGTCCGGGGGCAGCTCGCCCATGAGGTTCAGACCGGCCTGGTGTGGGATCCATACCTTCACGTCCGCCGACGATAGTCCCCCTGACCACGGCCGGCGCGGGCACGGCGGCGAACAGACGTCCCGGGGGATGGCGCGTGGGGTCGGGGCGGGCGAGACTCAGCACACCGATGTTCGACTCCGCCCTGGACGAGGTATAACGAAGGGTCGGAGGGCCGGTCGGCCTCCGCCCCGGCAGACAGGTGCTCGATGACCGACGGCTCCCCCGCCACCGCCCGGCCTCCGATCGTCCCGCCTGCGGCGCTCGGCGAACCGGCGCGGCTGCGCGCGCTCGCTGACACCGGGCTCGACGCCGTCCCGGACGAGGCGTTCGACCGGTTCGCCCGGCTGGTCAGCGACCTGCTGGACGTGCCGGTGGCGCTGGTCTCCCTGGTCTCCGCGGACCGGCAGTTCTTCCCCGGCGCGGTCGGGTTGCCGGACCCCTGGTCGGAGCGTCGGCAGACCCCGCTGAGCCACTCGTTCTGTCAGCACGTCGTGGACATCCAGGTGCCGATGGTGCTGCCGGATGCCCGGCTCTACCCCCGCGTCCGGGAGAATCTGGCGATCGACGACCTCGGCGTGGTCGCGTACGCCGGGATGCCTTTGACCGACCTCTCCGGTCGGGTGCTCGGCTCGCTGTGTGCCATCGACAACAAGCCCCGAGCGTGGACGGCCGCGCAGCTGCGGACACTGGCCGACCTGGCCGCCGCCTGCTCGTCGGAGCTGCGACTGCGGATCGCGCTCGACAGCGCGCAGGAGGCCGGGCGGCGGATCGTGCAGGCGCACGAGCGGTTGGAGCTGGTGGCCGGGGTGAGCGAGACGCTGGCCGGCACCCTGGACGTGGGCACCGCGTTGCGCCGGCTCGCCGCCGCGATGGTGCCGCTGCTCGCCGACTGGTGCCTGCTCACCCTGATCGGGCCGACCGGCCTGCCCCGCGAGGTGGTCTCGGTGCACCGCGACCCGGCCCGGGCGGCGGACGTCGACCGCTTCGGTGAGCTGCTGCGCACCGGGCTGAGCCCCGAGTCGATGGTCCGGGCGGTCCTGCGGACCGGCCAGCCCCGGCTCGGCAGCGTGGCGTCCCTGGCCGACGTCACGAGGGGCACCACACACCCGGAGATGTCGGCGATCGCCGACCGTCTCGGCATCGCCTCCTACCTGAGCGTGCCGATGCAGGGCGTCGGCGGCACCGTGCTGGGCGCGATCACCCTCGTCAACGGCGCGCAACGGCAGCAGTTCGACGACCGCGACCTGCTCACCGCTGTCGACATCGGCCGCCGGGCCGGCCAGGCCGTGGGCAACAGCTCGATGTACGGCGAGCAGCGGCACGTCGCAGAGGTGCTGCAACACAGCATGCTGCCCCAGCTGCCGATCGTGACCGAGCTGGAGCTCGCCGCCCGCTACCAGCCGGCGGCCGACCGGGTGGAGGTCGGCGGCGACTGGTACGACGCCTTCGTCCAGCCCGACGGTGACGTGATCGCGGCGATCGGCGACGTGGCCGGGCACGACATCGAGGCGGCGGCGACCATGGGTCAGCTCCGCAACCTGGTGCGGGGCAACGCCTTCGGCCGGCCGGACACGGTCGGGTCGCTGATGAGCAACCTGGACGGCGCGATCCGTGGCCTGCGACTGCCGATCGCCGCCACCGCGACACTGGTCCGGATCTGCCCGCAGCGCGGCGGTGTCCACGAGGTGACCTGGTCCAACGCCGGGCACCCACCGGCCCTCGTGGTTCGCGCCGGTGGGGCGGTCGAGGTCCTGGAGGCGACCCCGGAGCCGCTGCTCGGGCTGGCCCGGCCGTCGACGCGGACCAGCCAGTCGACCAACCTGGCCACCGGTGACACCCTGCTGCTCTACACCGACGGGCTGATCGAGCGGCGGGACCGCTCCATCGACGAGGGGCTGGCCGAGCTGACAGGCCGACTGGCCGGCACCGACACGCTGCCCCTCGACGAGCTGTGCGACCTGCTGCTCGCCTCGATCGACCACCGGGAGGACGACACCGCGTTGCTGGCCGTACGGGCACGGTGAGCGGTCCACCGGGGACCACCGGCAGGGTTCACCGGCACCCGTCGGATCGCGACGGGCCCGGCCGGGCCGTCGAGCGGGCTACCCTGGGCCGGGTGAGAGCCCGTCCCCCGTACCCTCGCGTCCGTCGCCTCCGGGCGGCCCTCGCGGCGTCCTGCGCGGCGCTGCTGTTCGCCTCCGGTTGCAGCTTCGGCGAACCGGAACCCGACCCGGCCGGCGAGCCGCCCAACCTGCCGACCCCGTCCGCGCCGGCGAGCGCCGGCGGCGCCGGCCAGCAGGCGGTGGCGACAGTGCTCGCCAAGGGTCTGCGGGTGCCGTGGGGCATCGCCTTCCTGCCGGACGGCGGCGCGCTGGTCACCGAACGCGACAACGGCCGGATCCTTCAGGTCGGCCCCGAGTCCGGGCCGGACGGGCTGCGCGTCCGCCCGGTGCAGACGATCCCCGAGGTGGCCGCGGTCGGCGAGGGCGGTCTCCTCGGCATCGCCGTCTCCCCGGCCTACGCCCAGGACCGCACGGTCTTCGTCTACTACACCGCCGCCCAGGACAACCGGGTCGCCCGGCTGCAACTCGGCGGTCAGCCCACCCCGATCCTCACCGGCATCCCCAAGGCCAACGTGCACAACGGCGGCGGGTTGGGCTTCGGGCCGGACGGGCAGCTCTACGTCAGCACGGGCGACGCGGGTGAGCGCCCCTCCTCCCAGGACGTGAAGAGCCTCGGCGGCAAGATCCTCCGGATCACTCCGGACGGCAAGCCCTCCGCCGGCAACCCGTACCCCAACTCCCCCGTCTGGTCACTGGGCCACCGCAACGTCCAGGGGTTCACCTGGGACGGCGCCAAGCGGATGTACGCCGTCGAGTTCGGCCAGAACACGTGGGACGAGATCAACCAGATCACCAAGGGCGGCAACTACGGCTGGCCGGAGGTCGAGGGGCGCGCCGGCGACAAGCGGTTCACCGACCCGATCACGCAGTGGGCCACCTCGGACGCCTCCTGCTCCGGTCTGGCGGCCACGGACCGGCTGCTGGTCACCGGATGTCTGCGCGGCAAGCGCCTCTGGGTGATGGAGCTGACCGACACCGGGACGCTGCTCGGCCAGCCCAGTGAGCTGCTCACCAACCGGTACGGTCGACTGCGTGCGGTGGCCGCGGCACCGGACGGGTCGCTCTGGGTGGGCACCTCCAACCACGACGGGCGCGGTGACCCGGCCGGCGACGACGACCGGCTCCTGCGGGTTGTCTTCGCGGGCGGCGACGGCGGCCGCAGCTGACGTTCGTCACCATCCGGTCAGGTTTGCCAAGATCTTTCGACGGGCAGGTCAGACTTTCAGCATGGACGGGCAACGCGACGAGCAGCACGACGACGCCGACGACCGGGACGACCCGGCGACCGGCGGCGACCGGCCGCGCCCGGACAGTCGGCGGCTCGGGTCCGCCGAGCTGCTGCGCCGCATCGGGCTGGTCGTCGCCGTCCTCGCCGTGGCCCTGGGCGGGGCGGTGCTCGGGGTGCTGGCCGGCGGTCGGGTGGACACCGACATCGGCCCGTTCCGGGCCAACCTCAGCATCTCCCCCGCCCGCGACGGCGGCACCACCGTCGACATCCCACCGCTGGGCGCGCTGCTGCTCGACAGCCACGACGGGCCGACCCACCTCACCGTCCGCCTGGGCGCACTGGACCAGGGCCGCACCGAGGCGCTGATCGACGACCCGGCCAGCATCAGCCGGGCCAGCCAGAGCGCCGTCGAGGACGTCCGCTCCGGGGTGATGCGGCTCGGCCTGCGGACCCTCGGCACGTCGGTGCTGGTCACCCTGATCCTGGCCGGGCTGATCTTCCGCAACGTCCGGCGGACCGCCTGGGCGGGCGGGCTCGCACTGCTGATCACCGCCGGCAGCCTCGGCACGGCGGCGGCCACCCTGCGTCCGCAGGCGATCGAGGAACCACGCTACGAAGGGCTGCTGGTCAACGCACCGGCCATCGTCGGCGACGCGCGCCGGATCGCCAACGACTACACCAAGTACGCCGAGCAGCTGCAACGCCTGGTCGGCAATGTCAGCCAGCTCTACACCACCGTCTCGGCGCTTCCGCTGTTGGAGCCGACCCCGGGCACCACGCGGGTGCTGCACGTCTCCGACATGCACCTGAACCCGACCGGCTGGCAGTTGATCCGCACGGTGGTGGAGCAGTTCGGCATCGACGTGGTGATCGACACCGGCGACATCACCGACTGGGGCAGCGAGCCGGAGGCGTCCTTCGTCGGGTCGATCGGCCTGCTCAAGAAGCCGTACGTCTTCATCCGGGGCAACCACGACTCCGGCAAGACCGCCGCCGCGGTGGCCCGCCAGCCGAACGCGATCGTGTTGAACAACACGACGACGACCGTCGCCGGGCTGACCATCGCCGGCGTCGGTGACCCGCGTTTCACCCCGGACAAGAACACCTCACCCGCCGGCAGCGGCCTGACCCAGCAGGTCGCCGACCAGGTGACCGGGGTCGGCGAGCAGCTCGCGACCACGGTGCGCCGCTCACCCCGGCCGGTGAACATCGCGCTGGTGCACGATCCGGCGTCGGCCGGGCCGCTCTCCGGCACGTGCCCGCTGGTGCTGGCCGGGCACACCCACGCGCGGCAGGTCTCCAAACTGCCGCAGGTGCCCGGGCAGCAGCCCACCACGCTGATGGTCGAAGGCTCGACCGGCGGGGCCGGGCTGCGCGGCCTGGAGGGCGAGAAGCCCACCCCGCTGTCGATGAGCGTGCTCTACTTCGACCAGCTGAAGATGCTCCAGGCGTACGACACCATCACCGTCGGAGGCACCGGGCAGGCCCAGGTCAACCTGGAACGACGGCTGGTGGAGAACCCCACCGTGGCGTCCCCCTCGCCCACCACCAGCCCGACCCGCTGACGCGGCGTGGAAGGGCGACCGACCGCCGCCCTTCAGTTCGACAGAGAGTAAAGAGAGACGAGCCTCCCCCACCCCTGCTTCCCCCCTTTGCTCTGCCGCCCAATCTGCACCAGTCACTGTCGGTGCGCCCCGCGCGGCATGACGCCAAAAGAGCAACGGTCGGTTCGCGCTGCTCAGACCGGGTGGCGCATCGGCGGCAGCAGAGCAAAGGGAGGAAACGGCGTGGCGTGAGCTACAGAGACGATTACAGCGAGTTGCGAACGGGTTTTTTTCCTATGCGAATCACTCAGTGTGATAACGCTCCCCGCCGCGGTCAGCGTAGGGCGATGGCGGCCAGCGCGGCGTTGACGATGCTGCCGGGCAGCAGGTCGTGCAACTCGTACAGCTCGGCGACACTGCCGGACTGGCCGAACTCGTCCACGCCGAGCGGCACCGCCGGGGCGCCGACCGCCGAACCGAGCCAGGCCATCGCGTGCGACGCGGCGTCGTGCACGGTCACCACCGGCACCCGATCGACGAACGCGGACCGCAGCGCGCCCGGCACGCTGGGCACGGTGGCCGTCCGCACGCCCTGGCGCAGGGTGCGCTGCCAGGCCCGGTAGAGCCGGTCGAGGCTCGTCACGTCCACCACGTGCGCGGCGACGCCCTCGTCGGCCAGCTCCGCCGCGGCGGCCAACACCTCGGGCAGCACCGCGCCTGAGGCGGCCAGTTGCACCACCGGGGCGTCGACCAGGTGCGGATACGCCTGGTGCGCGTCGACCAGCCGGTACGCCCCGGCGACCACCTGCCGACGCAGGACCGCGTCGCCGAGCCGGGCGCGGGCCGCCTCGAACGGCGCCTGGTCCAGCGGCCGGGTGCTCAACCGGAAGTAGTACGCCCCGTCCTCGGTCGGCGCGGCGGTCGCGGCCGGGGCCGACCCGCCGGCGATCTGCCCCAGCGCGTCGCAGAGCAGCCAGTCGAGGCTGGCCGCGTACGCCGGTTCCAGGAAGGTCACCCCGGGCAGCTCCAGGCCGACCGACGCGGTGATGGTGGACTGGTGGGCGCCGCCCTCCGGGGCCAGGGTGATGCCCGACGGGGTGCCGGCCACCACGAACCGGGAGCCGGAGTACGTGCCGTACAGGAACGCGTCGAGGCCGCGCAGGACGAACGGGTCGTAGACCGTGCCCACCGGCAGCAGCGGTTGACCGGACAGGTCCCAGGAGAGCCCGAGCTGGCCGAGCAGCAGGAACAGGTTCATCTCCGAGATGCCCAGCTCGATGTGCTGCCCGGCGGGGCTCTCCGTCCAGCGCAGCATCCGGTCCTCGGTCCAGGAGCGCTGCTCGGTGGGTGCGAACACCCCGGTCTTGTTGATGAACCCGGCCAGGTTGGTGGAGGTGGCCACGTCCGGGGCGGTGGTGACCAGGTAGCGGCCGACCTCCCGGTTCCGCGCCAGGTCCACCAGCACCCGACCGAAGACCTCCTGGGTGGAGATGGGCTTGGTTGCGCGTACTCCCGTGCTTTCCGGAACGGTGACCCCCAGCGCGCGCTCGCGGGGCGCTCGGGACAGCGCCTCCCGGCGGGCGCCTGCCCGGATGCCGGCCGGTGACGCCGGGTCGAGGCGGTCCCACTCGGTCTCGGAGGTCAGCCCCTGCGCTGCCCGCAGCGTGTCGACCTGCTCCGAGCTGAGCAGCGCGGAATGGTTGCGCGGGTTGCCGGCGATGGGCAGACCCCAACCCTTCACGGTGTACGCGAAGACGACGCTGGGCCGGTCGGTGACCGCGTCGCACTGGGCGTACGCGTCGAGCATCGCGGACAGGTCGTGCCCGCCCAGGTCGGTGACGAGGGGACCGAGGTCCTCGTCGCTGACGTGGGCGATCAGCTCGTCGATGCCGGCCGGCGCGCCGTCCAGGAACTGCTTGCGCAGCGCCGGACCGGTCAGCCCGAACAGCGACTGGTACTGCTCGTTGGGCATCGCGTCGATCCAGTCGCGCAGCGCCTCGCCGCCCGGCCGGGCGTACGCCTCGGCGAGCCGGCGACCGTACTTGACCTCCACGACGTGCCAGCCGGCCGCCTCGAACTGACCCCGCCACTGGTTGATCCGGATGCCGGGGACCACCCGGTCCAGCGACTGCCGGTTGAAGTCGACAAGCCACATCACGTTGCCCAGCCCGGTGGTCGCCGGGTCGGCCACCGCCTCCCAGATGTTGCCCTCGTCCAGCTCGGCGTCGCCGATCAGCGCCACGAACCGGGAGTGCGGTCGGGCCCCGAAGTGCGCGTCGACGTAGCGACGGGTGGCGGCGGCGAAGAGCGGCGCGGCCGCGCCCAGACCCACCGAGCCGGTGGAGAAGTCCACCTCGTCGGGGTCCTTGGTCCGCGACGGGTACGACTGGAGGCCGCCCCGGGCCCGCAGCCGGGGCAGGTACGAGCGGTCCAGGTTGCCGAGCAGGTACTGGATGGCGTGGAACACCGGGGACGCGTGCGGCTTCACCGCGACCCGGTCCTCGGCGTCCAGGTGCGCGAACCACAGCGCGGTCATCGCCGTGACCAGGGAGGCGCTGGACGCCTGGTGTCCGCCGACCTTCACACCGTCTCCGGTGGCCCGGTCATGGTTGGCGGCGTCCACGATCCGGGTCGCGAGCCACAGCACCCGCCGCTGGATCTCGTCAAGGACATCGAGGTCGTGCTGGGTCACGGTGGCTCCATCCAGGCGTCGCCGTTGACGCCCTCGCGAGGGGTGTGGATCGCGCCGCCCGGGGCGGCAGAGGGTGACGTGCCGGTCAGCCTTCGACGCCGAGGCGCTCCAGGATCAACGTGCGGACGGCGGCGGCGTCCGCCTGACCCCGAGTGGTCTTCATGACCGCGCCGACCAGCGCGCCGGCCGCGGCGACCTTGCCGCTGCGGATCTTGTCGGCGATGCCGGGGTTCGCGGCGATCGCCTCGTCCACGGCGGCGGTCAGCGCGCCGGTGTCCGACACGACCTCCAGACCCCGGCTGGCCATGATCTCGGCGGGTGAGCCCTCACCGTCGACCACGCCCTCCAGCACCGCGCGGGCCATCTTGTCGTTGAGCTTGCCGGCGTCGACCAGCCCCTGCAACTCGGCGACCTGGGCGGGAGTGGCACCGATCTCGGCCAGCTCCACACCGCTCTCGTTGGCCCGGCGGGACAGCTCGCCCAGCCACCACTTGCGGGCCGCCGCCGGGGTGGTGCCGGCGGCCACTGTGGCCTCGATCAGCTCGACCGCGCCGGCGTTCAGCACCGACTGCATGTCCAGGTCGGAGAGCCCCCACTGCTGCTGGAGCCGACGCCGGTGCACCCGGGGCAGCTCCGGCAGGGCGGCCTTCAGCTCGGCGACCCAGGCCGGGTCCGGGGCGATCGGCACCAGATCCGGCTCCGGGAAGTACCGGTAGTCGGTGGCCGTCTCCTTCGAACGTCCCGGGGTGGTGTCGCCGGTGTCCTCGTGGAAGTGCCGGGTCTCCTGCGTGATCCGGCCGCCCGCGTCGAGCACCGACGCCTGCCGCAGCATCTCCGAGCGGACCGCCCGCTCCACCGACCGCAGAGAGTTGACGTTCTTCGTCTCGGTGCGGGTGCCCCACTCCTGCCCCGGCAGGTTGAGCGAGGTGTTCACGTCACAGCGCAGCGAACCCTCCTCCATCCGCACGTCCGAGACACCGAGGGTGCGGATCACGTCGCGCAGCTCGGTGACGTACGCCTTCGCCACGTCGGGTGCGAGCGCGCCGGTGCCCGGGATGGGCTTGGTGACAATCTCCACCAGCGGGATGCCGGCCCGGTTGTAGTCGACCAGCGACTCCGTCGCGCCGTGGATGCGGCCGGTGGCACCACCGACGTGCAGCGTCTTGCCGGTGTCCTCCTCGAGGTGCACCCGCTCGATCTCGATCCGCACCGTCTCGCCGCCCACCTCGACGTCCAGGTAGCCGTCGACGCAGATCGGCTCGTCGTACTGGCTGATCTGGAAGTTCTTCGGCATGTCCGGGTAGAAGTAGTTCTTCCGGGCGAACCGGCACCACTCGGCGATCGAGCAGTTCAGCGCCAGGCCGATCCGGATGATCGCCTCGATGGCCGCCTTGTTGGCCACCGGCAGGGAGCCGGGCAGGCCCAGGCACACCGGGCAGACCCGGGTGTTCGGCTCGCCACCGAAGTCGGTCGGGCAACCACAGAACATCTTGGTGTTCGTGCCCAGCTCGACGTGGGTCTCCAGGCCGATCACCGGTTCGTAGCGTGCAACGACCTCGTCGTACGCGGGCAGTGTCGTGGTCATGAGACGCTCCAGGCGCGATCCGGGACAGAACCTGTCCAGCCTAATGGGGTTGCCCGATCAATCCTCGGGCGGGTTTCGCCGGGCGCGCGTGTCGTCGCCGACGGTGGGGTACGGAGCGACCATGACGAATACGGGGGAACGACCAGGAGCGCTGACCCGGCAGGTGATCCTCGCAGACGAACAGGTGCCGCGGGGGCGGCACCGTCGCAGCACGTACGTCGTCGCCGCGGCCGTCGTGGTCGGCGCGGCCGCGATGGGCACCGCCGCGATGGTCGACGGCCGGACCGGGGGCCCCGACCTCTTCGCGGCGTTCGCGCTGATGCTGATCCCGCCGCTGGTCGGCGCGGTCGTCGCCCTCGTCTTCGGCCGCCGGCTGATCAGGCGGATGCCCCGGACGGCCGGCGCCGACCCGACGACCAGGCGGCGGATCGTGCAGGCGTTACGCGACGGGTCCACCGACGACCCTCGTCTGGACGCGCTGGCTCGCAAGGAGGCCCGGTCCCGCGTCAGTCAACGATGGCTGCTGGTGCTGTTCACGGTGGGCTTCCTCAGTCAACTGCCGCCCCTGGTTGACCCGGTCCGCCCGCTCGGCCGCGTGCTGGCCGTACTGCTGCTCCTGCTCTGGGGAGGTGCCGCCTGGTATCGCTGGCGTGGCCTGCGGGAGGCCCGCCGCTACCTCGCCGGGCCGACGACCAACACGGTCGAGGCGGGTCACGGACCGGCGTGAAACCGCCTGTCCCCGACCCGCCTCGACCGCTTGCGGGGCTTACAACGCCGGTGGCGTGAACGTGCCGATTGCGGACTCCAACGCGGCGGCGACCCGGTACATCCGGTCGTCGGCCATCGTCGGGGCCATCACCTGCAGGCCGACGGGCAGCCCTTCGGAGATGCCGCAGGGCACCGAGATGCCCGGCCCGCCGTACAGGTTCGTCGGGATCGTGTACAGGTCGGCCAGGTACATCTGGTACGGGTCGGCGGTCCGTGCGCCCATCGGGAACGCCACCGACGGGGTCGTCGGCGAGATCAGCGCATCGACCCGCTCGAACGCGGCGGTGAAGTCCCGGGTGATGAGCGTCCGGACCTTCTGCGCCTGCCCGTAGTACGCGTCGTAGTAACCCGACGACAGCGCGTACGTGCCGATCATGATGCGGCGCTTGACCTCCGGGCCGAAGCCGGCCTCGCGGGTCAGCGACATGACCTCCTCCAGCGACCGGTTGCCGTCGTCGCCGACCCGCAGGCCGAACCGGACGCCGTCGAACCGGGCCAGGTTGGAGGAGCACTCGCTCGGGGCGATCAGGTAGTACGCCGGCAGCGCGTACGCGAACGTCGGGCAGGACACCTCGACGATCTCCGCGCCCAGCTTCGCGAGAGCGTCGACCGACTCGCGGAACGCGGCCATCACACCCGGCTCGGCGCCCTCGCCGACGAACTCGCTGACGATGCCGAGCCGCACACCGGTCAGGTCGCCGGTCGCGCCGAGCTTCGCCGCCGCCACCACGTCCGGCACCGGCTGCGGGATCGAGGTGGAGTCACGCGGGTCGTGCCCGCCGATCACCTGGTGCAGCAGGGCCGCGTCGAGCACGTTACGGGCACACGGGCCCGGAGTGTCCAGCGACGAGGAGAAGGCCACCAGCCCGTACCGGGAGGTGCCGCCGTAGGTGGGCTTCGCACCGACGGTGCCGGTGACCGCGCCGGGCTGGCGGATCGAGCCGCCGGTGTCCGAGCCGATCGCCAGCGGCGCCTCGTACGCGGCCAGCGCGGCAGCGCTGCCACCGCCCGACCCACCCGGGATCCGGCTCAGGTCCCACGGGTTGTGCGTCGGGCCGTACGCCGAGTATTCGGTGGAGGAGCCCATCGCGAACTCGTCCATGTTGGTCTTGCCGAGCATCACCGTGCCGGCCTCGCGCAGCCGCTGCACGATCGTCGCGTCGTACGGCGGGCGCCAGCCCTCCAGGATCTTCGAGCCCACGGTGGTCGGCACGCCCCGCGTGGCGAGCACGTCCTTGACCGCGACCGGCACACCCGCGAGGGGGCCCAGCTCCTCGCCGGCGGCCCGGCGCTCGTCCACCGAGCGAGCCGCGGCGAGCGCGCCGTCGGTGTCGACGTGCAGGAAGGCGTGCACCCGGTCGTCGACCGCCGCGATCCGGTCGAGGTGCGCCCGGGTCACCTCGACGGCGGAGGTCTCGCCCCCGGCGACCAGGGACGCGATCTCCGTCGCGGTCATTCTGGTGAGATCGCTCATGCCGTCACTCCGCTTCGCTCCATGACGCCATGAGGCACCACCGCGCTGCAACCATGATTCACTCGCTGGCGCTCGCTCATGAGGCCACATCCTCGGTCAGGATCCGCGGTACGCGGAACCGCTGGTCCTCGGCGTCGGGTGCGCCCGACAGCGCCTCCTGCGGGGTCAGGCACGGCGTGACGACGTCCTCGCGGAAGATGTTGGTCAGCGGCACCGAGTGCGAGGTCGGCGGAATGTCCGCGGCGGCGACCTCGCCGACCTGAGCGACCGCCTGGAGGATCACGTCGAGCTGGCCGGCGAACATGTCCAGCTCCTCCTCGGTGACGGCGAGCCGCGACAGGCGCGCCAGGTGCGCGACCTCCTCGCGGGAGATGGCGGCCATCCGTGCCCCCTTCTGATGTCCTGCTGGTCGGGCGGTGTGCCGGCCGCGCGACGGGTGGAGCGTGACGCGCGGTGACCGGAGCGAGTCTATTGTTCCGCTCCGGTGCCGCGTCCCCGACTCCCCCTCCGGCAGCCGGAATGCCATGCCGGCGGAGGGGTCAGCGGGTGGGGCGGCGGCCGATGTCCGACTGCGGGGGCCCGCTCGGGCGCACCGGCCGGTACCGGGCCAGCCAGGTGACCAGCTCCTCGGCCGGCATGGGCCGAGCGTAGAACCAGCCCTGGGCGGCGTCGCAGCCGGCGGCGTGCAGCATCCGCCAGGTCCGCTCGTCCTCGACGCCCTCGGCGACCACCCGCAGGCCCAGCGCGCCCGCCAACTCGATCATCGATCGGACGATCGCCGCGTCGTCGGCGTCCTCGGCCATGCCGAGCACGAACGACCGGTCCACCTTCACCTCGGACAACGGCAACCGGCGCAGGTGTTGCAGCGAGGAGTAGCCGGTGCCGAAGTCGTCCAACGAGATGGCCACCCCGATCCGGTGCAGTTGGGAGATGGTGGCCAGCACCCGGCGCGGGTCGGCCATCAACGCACCTTCGGTGATCTCCACCTGCAGCCGGTCGGCAGGCACCCCGTAGCGGGCCAGCCGGTCGGCGATCTGGTCGGCGACGTCGCCGGTGTGCAGGTCGCGCACGCTCACGTTCAGCGCCGCGCGCAGGCCGATGCCGGCCGCCGACCACTTGGCGAGTTGCTCCACCACGTCGTCGACCACCCGCCGGGTGAGCAGTCGCATCACCGCGCTCTGCTCGGCGACCCGGATGAGTTCCTCCGGGTCGACCATGCCCCGCCGGGGATGCCGCCACCGCAGCAGGGCCTCGACACCGACCACCTCGCCGGTCGCGATGGCGATCTGCGGCTGGTAGTACATGGTGATTTCCCCGGCGTCTTCTGCCGTGTCACCGTCCGCGTGCGCCCACCCTGTCGATTCGACCGGGTGGCCCGGGCCGCCTGTCCCGATGTCGCTCCGCCGCCCGAGGCCGCCGTTGCCCCTGGCGGGGACCGTGCTCCCGTTCGGTGACCGGCGGCCGTTGCCGGCCCCCGCGCGTCGCTCCCGGGTCAGGCCCGAGCGGGTGCCGGTGACCGTGGAACGGGAGCCACGGCCCCGGATCGGGTCGGCGCCGGTCGCGATCCGGTTGATCAACTCGTCGGCGTGCACCAATTCGGCGTCGTTGCGCCGACGGCGCCCCCACCACCGGTTGGTGGTCGGCGGTGCCGTGGCGACCGCCGGTGCCGGGTCCGCGTGGGGTGCGGCCTCGGCCGGGGACCCGACGGGCAGCGCCGCGCCGTCACCGCCGCGCACCTCCGCCGTCGCCGCAAGGGGTACGTCGACAGCCCCGTCGGCCTGGTCCGCCGGGTCGGTGTCGAACAACTCGCTCGACGGGCTGGATTCCAACACCCGGCGCAGGTCGGCGAGGAGGCCGAGGCGCTCGGCGGAATTGTGGTCGGACTCGGGGGCGTAGACGGCCACCGTGTCGTTGCGGTGCTTGGCGTCGTACATCGCCACGTCGGCGTGGCGCATCAGGGTGGCGAAGTCCTCGCCATGCTCGGGGAAGAGGGCGATCCCGATCGAGCCGCCCACGTCCAACGGCAGCCCGTCGAGTGGCACCGGCTCCGCCAGCGCCTGGACCACCTGGTCGGCCAACTCCCTGGCCTGACCCACGTCGGTCAGGCCGGTCATCACGATGGCGAACTCGTCGCCGCCGAGCCGGGCGATCATCTGTGGTCGAGGCTGCACGTCGGTGAGCCGGGCGCTGACCTCGACCAGCAGCCGGTCGCCCACGGCGTGCCCGAGCGCGTCGTTGACGTTCTTGAAACGGTCCAGGTCGATCAGCAGCAGCGCCAACTGCCCGTCGGGTTCGCCGCGGGCCGTCCGCTCGGCGTGCAGGTGCACCTGCTCCGCCACCTCGGCCAGCAGCGCCTTGCGGTTGGGCAGACCGGTCAACGGGTCGGCGGCGGCGAGGTGCTGCTGCTCGACGGTCAGCCGGGCCATCCGGTAGACCGCGAAGAGCGGCACCAGCACCAGCGGGATCAGCGCCGCGCTGACCCGCGCGGCGGCAACCAGCACCGGGGCGAGCAGCAGCAGTGAACCGGTGGAGAGCAACTCGAAGCCGAGGCCCCGGCGCAGCGTGGGCCACCACCGATCACCGAAACGCAGCCGCACCGCCCAGCTGACCAGCCCGTAGTTGACGACGAACCACGCCAACGTGGCACCGCCGACGGCGACCACGTCGGTCCAGTGCAACCGCCCGCCGGAGAAGATGGTGCCCGAGCCGAGCTGGATCACCCCGTACGCGGCGGCGAGGGCGCACACGTACTGGCCGACGTTGAACGCCGTCCGCCAGGCTGCGTGCCGCATCCGCCAGCCCGAGACGATCACCCCCATCGCCTGCACCACCACCGCGGGGCCGAGGCCCCACCCGAGCAGGATCGCGAAGGTGAAGCAGGTGGACGGGAACACCGCGGAGGTCTGCCGACGCCCCGGCGGGACGAACGGCCGGGCGTCGCAGACCACGGCGAGAGCGGCCATCGTCCAGAACGCCACCGGCAGCCGGGACACCTCGTCCGGAAGGGACGCGAGGGGTACGGCGGCGGTCAGCGCCGCGACCACCAGGATGCCGACGACGAAGATGGCGAACGGTGTGGCCCGTCCCGGCGGGAGTGAGTTGCGTGGATCCGCGACCTCCACCACACCTCCCGACCGACAGTCGGCGTGCCGGTGCGGTACGCCGTGACCCAATGAAACGCCCTCGGCCCCCAGTTTCCCGGTATGACAGTCACGAATCGGTCGTAGTCGTAATTAAGTTGGTATACGCGGTCAGTCGCCGCCGCAGGCCGCGACCGGGATCACCCGCCCGGCTGGGCGACCTCCCGCGCGGCTTCCGGGCCCGCGTCCAGCAGCAACCGGAACCCGTCCTCGTCCAGCACCGGCACCTTGAGGCTGGCCGCCTTGTCAGCCTTGGACCCGGGGTTGTCCCCGACGACCACGAAGCTCGTCTTCTTGGAGACCGACCCGCTGAGCTTGCCGCCCCGGCTCTGCACGGCCTCGGCAGCCTGGTCCCGTGAGTAGCCGGCAAGCGTGCCGGTCACCACCACTGTCAGCCCCTCCAACGGGCGCGGCCCCTCGTCGACAGCCTCCTCGGCCATCCGTACGCCCGCCTCGGCCCACTTGCGGACGACCTCGCGGTGCCAGTCCACCGCGAACCACTCCCTGATGCTGGCCGCGATGGTCGGCCCGACCCCGTCGACAGAGGACAGCTCCTCCTCGCTGGCCTCGTCGATGGCCTCCATCGAGCGGAAGTGCCGGGCGAGCGCCTGCGCGGCGGTGGGGCCGACATGGCGGATGGAGAGCGCCACCAGCACCCGCCACAGGTCACGCTCGCGGGCGACGGCCAGGTTGTCCAGCAGCTTGGCGGCGTTGCTGCCCAGACTGCCGTCCTTGTTGACGAAGAACGGGGACCGGGACAACTGCTCGGCGTCGAGCTGGAACAGATCACCCTCGTCGGCGATGACCTGCGCGTCCAGCAGGGCCGCAGCTCCCTTGTAGCCGAGCGCCTCGATGTCGAAGGCCCCGCGACCGGCGAGGTGGAACACCCGCTCGCGCAGCTGGGCCGGGCAGCTACGGGTGTTGGGGCAACGGATGTCGACGTCGCCCTCCTTGGAGGGCGCGAGCGGGGTGCCGCAGGCCGGGCAGGTGGTGGGCATGACGAACGGTCGGGCGTCGGCGGGCCGCAGGTCGACCACCGGGCCGAGGACCTCGGGGATCACGTCGCCGGCCTTGCGCAGCACCACCGTGTCGCCGATCAACACCCCCTTGCGCTCCACCTCACGGGCGTTGTGCAGGGTGGCGAGCGCGACGGTCGAGCCGGCCACCCGCACCGGCTCGAGGACGGCGAACGGGGTGACCCGCCCGGTGCGGCCCACGTTGACGTCGATGTCGAGCAGCTTGGTGGTGACCTCCTCGGGCGGGTATTTGAAGGCGATCGCCCACCGCGGCGCTCGGCTGGTCGAGCCGAGCCGGCCCTGGATGGAGACCGGGTCGACCTTGACCACCACGCCGTCGATCTCGTGCTCGACGTCGTGCCGGTGCTCGGCGTAGTACGCGATGTATTCGGCCACGCCGCTCAGATCCGGGACGACCCGCCACCGGTCGCTGGTCGGCAACCCCCACGACCTGAGCGCCGCGTACGACTCGGACTGGGCCGTGGGCTGGAACCCACGGCGGGCCCCGATGCCGTGCACCACCAGTCGCAGCGGCCGGGAGGCCGTGACCCGCGGGTCCTTCTGCCGCAGGCTGCCCGCCGCCGCGTTGCGCGGGTTGGCGAACGGCGCCTTGCCCTGCTCCACCAGGCCCGCGTTGAGGTCGGCGAACGCGGCGACCGGGAAGTAGATCTCCCCCCGCACCTCCACCAGCTCGGGCACGTCCGGGAAGTCGTCGGACGGGGTGAGCTGGCCGGGCACGTCCCGGATGCTGCGGACGTTGGCGGTGACATCCTCACCGGTGCGGCCGTCACCCCGGGTGGCCGCGCGGACCAGCCGGCCGTTCTCGTAGGTCAGGTTGATCGCCAGCCCGTCGACCTTCAGCTCGCACAGGTAGGGCACCGCGCCACCGGCGTCCCGCTCGACCCGCTCGGCCCACGCCGCCAACTCCTCGTCGGCGAAGGCGTTGTCGAGGGAGAGCATCCGCTCGGCGTGGGTGACCGGGGTGAAGTCGGTGGAGAACGTGCCGCCCACCCGCTGGGTCGGCGAGTCCGGAGTCCGCAGTGCGGGGAACTCCGCCTCCAGTGCCTCCAGCTCGCGCAACTGCTTGTCGAACTCGGCGTCGGTGATGATCGGCGCGTCCAGCACGTAGTAACGGTATTGATGCTCGGTCAGCTCCTGGCTGAGCGTGGCGTGCCGCTCTCGGGCCTGCGGCGTGGGCTCGGCCCCGGCCGCCGCCTCCTGAGCCGGGCTGACCTGCTGACCGATCTGATCCTCGGACACACCGCCACCTTCGGACACGCCTGCGACCTCCCTGATCACGCTACTCCGGCACCGTATCGGGCCGGTGGGACAATCCGTCGCCCACCCGCGCCGGGTTGGCGGGCGGCACGGGCGGCGGCGTGCGAGGATCGCCGGACGGTGCGACCCGGTGGGTCGCCGAGAGGCGGAGGTACGAATGCCCGAGGCGCTGCTCTGGGCGGTGGCGATCCTGCTGGCGGTCGCCGCCGGCTGGGCGTGGAACAGTTGGCGACACCGGGTGGCCAACCGCCGTCCGGGCACCCGGCCGGGTCGGGGCGGCCGCCCCGGCCGACGTTCCACGGCACCGAGGCCACGCGGCGCCGATCGACCGGCCACCAAGCCGCGCTCGCGCGACACCGGACGGCCGGCCGGTGCTCCGGCACCGGGCGACATCTGGTGGGCCGACGTGCCGTACGCCGACGGCACCGGATCGAAGGTACGTCCCTGTCTGGTGCTGCGCGCCGACTCCCGGGGCGCCGACGTCCTGAAGATCACCAGCCAGGACAAGAGCGACCGGGACGACCACGTGCGGATCCCCACCCGCGACTGGGACCCCGGCGCGGAACACGACAGCTACCTGAGCCTGACCGAGCCGATCCGACTCAACTCGGCGGCCTTCGAGGACCACGCCGGGCGCTGCGACGCCGACCTGTGGAAGAAGGTCCGCAGCCTGCGTCACCTGCCCACCCCCTGACCAGCCGCTGCGTCGTAGCTGCCTGGTCGCACTGCCCAAGAGAGTGATCGACTCGGGTTCCTGAAAAGCGCGGCGTCCGAGACCGTGGGACACCCCGACTTCCAGGAACCCGAGTGGATCATGCCCGAAGGGCAGGGGCGGGCCAGGGCCGGGCGGGTCAGTCCCAGGCTTCGGCGAGGGTGGCGAGTTGGTCCGCGTACTCGATGCGGTCGGCCCACCCGCTCGGCCAGGCGCTCATCCCGGCGGCCGCGCCCACGAACGCGCCGGCCAGGGCCGCGATCGAGTCGGAGTCGCCGGCGGTGGTCGCGCCCCGGGCCAGTGCCGCGACCGGGTCGTCGGCGTGCCGTACGGCGCAGAGCAACGCGGTGGCCAGCGCCTCCTCGGCGACCCAACCCTCGCCGGTGGCCCGGCATGGGTCACCGCCGTCGTCCGGCTGGCCCAGGGCGTTGGTCAGTCGGCCCAGCACCGTCAGGCACTCGTCCCAACCGTGGGCGATGAACTCCTGCGGGGAACGCGAGTCGGCGCGCTGCCAGAGGTCGCCCAGCCACCGCTCCCGGTAGATCAGGCGTTGGGCGAGTGCCCGCTCGGTGAGCAGCGCGGGAAGCTCGGGCAGCGTGGCGCCCGCGCGCAGCGCGAAGACCGCGTACGCGGTCAGCTCGCTGGCGGCCAGCCCGGTCGGGTGGCCGTGCGTCATCCCGGCCTGTAGCTGGGCCAGGCCGGCGAGCGTGTCCAGGTCGACGTTGAGCAGCCCGACCGAGGTGACCCGCATGTTGGCGCCGCACCCCTTCGACCCAATGACGGTGGCGTCCTGCCAGCGCACCCCCCGGGTCAGCTCGGCGCAGGCGCGCAGGCAGGTCATGCCCGGGGCGCGGTTGTTGTCCGGGCTGACCGCCCAGGCCAGGAAACGCTGCCGCAGCAGTGGCTCCACCGCCTCCGGGGTGAGCGCGGGCGCCTCGTGCAGCGCCCAACCCACCGCGAGGGCCATCTGGGTGTCGTCGGTGACCAGTGCCGGCTCGCCGGACAGCTCCCGTGGACCGGTCGGACCATAACGGTGCTGGATCTCGGCGACGGTCAGGAACTCGGTCGGCTTGCCGAGCGCGTCACCGTAGGCGAGGCCGAAGAGTGAGCCGGAGGCGCGCAGCGGAGAGGTAGGGATCACGGCGGCCATGATGCCCGGCCGCCGCAACCCCCGTCAGGCTCAGTCCCAGCAGAGGCAGAACGGGTGGCCGGCCGGATCGGCGTAGACCCGGAAGCCCTCGCCCTCACCGGGCAACCGCCGAGCACCGAGCGCGAGCGCGGCCTTCTCCGCACTCTCGATGTCGTCCACCGTCACATCCAGGTGGAACTGCTGAGGACGCTCCGGGTCCGGCCAGGCCGGCGGCCGTAGGTTGAGTGCCTGCTGGAAGGCGAGACGCGGCTGGTGACCGGGTGGCCCGCCCAGCACCACCCAGTCGTCGTCCGTGTCACCCTCGGCGAAAGGCACACCGAGCAACTCGGAGTAGAACGCCGCCAACGCCCGCGGGTCCGGGCAGTCGATCACCACTGAACGCAGCTGTCCAATCATGACCGTCATCCTGCCCACCGGGTACGACAGGAAACCTCAGTCTTCGGCGAGCCGCCGACCGGCCTCCCGACAGGCCGCGAGCACCGCGCGCGCGTACTCCGGGGTGGCGTCGGCGAGACCGCAGGCCGGGGTGATCACCACCTGCTCGGCCAGCTGCCGACGAGGGAAGCCGAGGCGGTCCCAGACCTGGCGTACGCGATCGGCGATCTGCGCGGAGGTCGGCGTGCCACCGGCCGACGGCGGCCGGGTCGGTGCGGCCCCGGCCAGCAACCCGAGGCCGGCGTCGATCGCCTCGCCCAGCGGGTCCAGTTTGGTGACCAGGTCGAGGTCGAGGGCGACCGCGACGGCGCCGGTGGAGCGGATCAGCTCCAGCGGCACGTCCGGGGCGCAGCAGTGCACCAGCGTCGGCACCCCGACCGCCTCGACGACAGTGCGCAGCAGAGCGGCAGCGTCCACCGGGTCGACCGCCCGGTACGCGCCAAGCCCACTCTCGGTCGGCACCCGCCCGGCCAGCACGGTCGGCAGCGACGGTTCGTCCAGCTGGAGCAGCACCGATGCCTGGGGCAGCCGTCGGGCCACCGCCGCGACGTGCGCGCGCAGCCCTTCGGCGAGGGAGCCGGTCAGATCGCGGACCGCGCCGGGGTCGCGCAGCAGACGGCCACCGATCGGCAGCTCCAGCGAGGCGGCCAGGGTGAGCGGACCGGCGGCCTGCACCTTGATCGGCCCGGCGTAATCCTCGGCCTGCTCGGCGAGCTGGTCCAGGTCGCGTTCCATCAGGTCAAGGGCCCGGCGCAGGTCGCGGCCCGAGCGTGGGGCGACCCGCCACCGCCCGGCGTAGACCTCGACGGGCAGCTCGACGAGCAGCCCGGCGGACCGGCCGATCATGTCCGCGCCGGGACCACGGGCCGGCAACTCGGGCAGGTGGGGCAGCTCGGGAAGCTCACCGAGGATCACCCGCTGTGCCTCGCCGATGTCGGTGCCGGGCAGCGAACCAATTCCGGTTGCCGCGCCGGCCGGCCAGGGCCACGCCTGATCTGTCACGGCCGAAGGCTATCCCGCGAACACCCAGGCCGTGCGGTCAGCCGGTGATGGTCGCGGAGCCGAGGACCACGTCGCCGGCCGGGTCCGCCCGGTACGCGACAACGGCCTGACCGGCGGCGACGCCGCGTACCGGCTGGCGCAGCTCGGCGTGCATCGTGTCGCCGTCGAGGGCGACGGTCGCCGGCACCACGCTGCCGTGGGCGCGTAGCTGCACCTCGCACTCCACCGGGGCGTCCGGGCGTGCACCGCCGGTCCAGACCGGACGGATGGCGCGGACCTCGGACACCTCCAGCGCCTCGGCGGGGCCGACGGTCACCGTGTTGGTCTTCGGGGTGATGGAGAGCACGTAGCGCGGTCGGCCGTCCGGGGCGGGCCGGTCCAGGTGCAGGCCGCGCCGCTGCCCCACCGTGTACGCGTACGCGCCGCTGTGACTGCCGACCACCGCGCCGGTGCTCGCGTCCACCACGTCGCCGGGCGCCTCGCCGAGCCGGCCGGCCAGGAAGCCGCGGGTGTTACCGTCGGCGATGAAGCAGATGTCGTGCGAGTCCGGCTTGTCGGCCACCGCCAGGCCACGCTCGGCGGCCTCCACGCGAACCTGCGCCTTGGTCGAGTCGCCCAGCGGGAAGATCGACCGGTCCAGCTGCTCGCGGGTGAGCACGGCCAGCACGTACGACTGGTCCTTGGCGATGTCGACGCTGCGCCGCAGCAGCCCGTCCGGGCCGAGCCGGGCGTGGTGACCGGTGACCACCGCGTCGAAGCCCAGGGCCACCGCCCGGTCCAGCACCGCCGTGAACTTGATCTTCTCGTTGCAGCGCAGGCAGGGGTTCGGCGTGCGACCGGCGGCGTACTCGGCGACGAAGTCGTCCACCACGTCCTCGTGGAAGCGGTCGGCCATGTCCCACACGTAGAAGGGGATGCCGATCACGTCGGCGGCCCGCCGCGCGTCCCGGGAATCCTCCAGGGTGCAGCAGCCCCGCGCCCCGGTCCGATAGGTCTGTGGGTTGCGGGCCAGGGCCAGGTGCACGCCGGTCACGTCGTGCCCGGCCGCCACCGCCCGCGCCGCCGCCACGGCCGAGTCAACCCCGCCCGACATAGCCGCCAGAACCCTCACCAGCCCACTCCCTTCCCCGTCCCCACGACAACCCTATCCACCAGCTCGGAAAACCCCCCGGAGCCGGGTCAGCGGGGGGTGCGGAGGGCGGCAGCTCGGCGGGCTCGGTCCACCGCCGCCGGGAGGGCCGCCACCACGGCGTCGATGTCGGCCTGGGTGCTCGTGTGACCCAGGGTGAAGCGCAGCGAGGAGCGGGCGCGGTCGTCGTCGGCACCCATCGCCAGCAGCACGTGCGACGGCTGGGCCACCCCGGCCGAGCAGGCCGACCCCGTCGAGCAGGCGATCCCCTGCGCGTCGAGCAGGAGCAGCAGGGCGTCACCCTCGGAGCCCGGGAAGGAGAAGTGCGCGTTGCCGGGCAGCCGGTCGGTCGGGTCACCGTTGTAGATCACCTCGGGCACCGCCCGACGGACCCGTTCGATCAGGTCGTCCCGGAGCGCGGCCACCCGGGCCGCGTACTCCTGTTGGCCCTTCACCGCCGACTCGACGGCGACCGCGAAGGCGACGATGCCGGCGGTGTCCAGGGTGCCGGAGCGTACGTCGCGTTCCTGCCCGCCGCCGTGCAGCAGCGGCGTGGCCGCGACGTCCCGGGCGAGCAGCAGCGCACCCACCCCGGTCGGGCCGCCCAGCTTGTGCCCGGTCACGGTCAGCGCGGCGACGCCACTGGCGGCGAAGTCGACGGGCACCTGACCGACCGCCTGGATGGCGTCGGTGTGGAACGGCACACCGTGCTCGGCGGCGACGGCGGCCAGCTCGGCGACGGGCTGAACGGTGCCCACCTCGTTGTTCGCCCACATCGCGGTGACGACGGCCACCCGGTCGGCGTGCGCGGCCAGCTCGGCGCGCAGATCCTCCGGGTCGAGCCGACCGGCGGCGTCCACGGGCAGCCAGCCGATTTCGGCGCCCTCGTGCTGGGCCAGCCAGTCGACCGCGTCCAGCACCGCGTGGTGCTCGACGGCGCTGGAGACCACCCGGCGGCGGTCGGAGCCGGCTCCCCGGCGGGCCCAGAAGATGCCCTTGACCGCGAGGTTGTCACTCTCCGTGCCACCACCGGTGAAGATCACCTCAGACGGCCGGGCGCCGAGGACAGCGGCCACCCGTTCGCGCGACTCTTCGACCCGGCGACGGGCACGGCGACCCGCCGCGTGCAGGGAGGACGCGTTGCCGACCTCGCGGGCGGTAGCGACGTACGCCTCCAGTGCCTCATCGAGCATCGGAGTCGTCGCCGCGTGATCCAGGTAAGCCATCACCGTTCAGCCTACGGCCGACACCTCAGGCGCCGAATGCCGGAGGGGACTCCGCCGACGGCCGGGGTGGGAATCCCCACCCGGCACGTCGTGGTCCTCGTCAGGCGGGCACCGCGGTGACGACGATGTTGTCGCGGTACTTGCGGGCCTTGGCGTCGAACGGCCCACCGCAGGTGATCAGGGTCAGCCGCGGCTTGCCGTCCCGGGCGAAGTACCGGTCCAACGGGATCTTGGTCTTGGCGTACTCCTCCCGGGCGACGACCCGGTACTGCCGGGCCTCACCGTCGCTGCCGGTCGCGGTCAGGGTGTCGCCCTGGTCCAGTTCCCGCAGCCGGAAGAACGCGCCCTTGCCCTGCTTGGCGCTGTCCACGTGACCGGCGATGACCACCGAGCCGGCGTCCGTTTCCAGGCCGGGGCCGTAGCGGTACCAGCCGATCTGGTCGACGCTCGGCGGCACCTCGAACTCGTTGGTCCGCTCGTTGATGCCGACCGCGTTGACGGTGGCGGTGACGTCGATCCCCGGGATCACCAGCCGGACCGGGGGGACGATCGCCGCGTCGGCCGGCAGCTCACCGACGGTCACCGGGACCGACGGAGCGCTGGTGGCGGTCGCCGGAGTGCTGGCCAGCGTGCTCGCCTCGTCGGCGCCCACGTTCTCGGCCGGTTGGGAGCCGCACGCCACCAGGGTGGAGACGGTGAGCGCGGCAACGCCGGCGGCCAGGGCCGCCAGCGCGCCGCGGTTGCGCACCGTCACTTGCGACCGGTCCGCGCGGTCGCCATCCGCACCCCACCACCGAGCAGCAGGAGTACGCCGGCACCGGTGAGCGCGTACCACCAGGTGTTCACGCCCGTGCCGGCCTGACCACCGTCACCGCTCGGCACGCCGCCGGGGGCGGAGTGCAGACCGGTGATGGTCTGCGCCACCACGTCGAGCGTCTTGCCCTCGGCGGAACCGATCGCGTAGACGATCGTCGCGGTGCCTTCCTTGAGGTTGAGGTCCGCCGGGCCGATGGCCACGGTGTCGGTGCCGGCCAGCACCACATCCGCCTTCACGTTGCCCGCGTCGACGTCGCCCTTGGCCTCGTTCGGGTTGGTGAGCCCCTTGAAGACCGGGGTGCCACCGGCCCGCACGTCCACCTCGGGGGCGGCGGCGGTGTGCCGGACGATGAGCCGGGCCTTGCCGGCGGCGACCTTCGAGACGTCGTTCACGAACGGCGTGATCTTCGGCTGGCCGGCGGCGTCGAGGTGGGCCGCGATGCTGATGTTCGCCCCGCCCGGAACGGCCGCGTTGTCGACCTTGAGGATCGCGCTGCCGATCGGCTCGCCGGGCTTGGTGAGCGCGATGTCGTAGTCGCCCTCCTCCAGGTTCAGCGGGCCGGCGACGTCGCCGGGCTTGAAGTTGTCCAGCGTCTTCTTGCCGTTGACGTAGACGTCGACCGGGGTGTCCGGGATGCCGTGCACGACGGAGACCTTCGCCGTGGCGGCGTACGCGGGGGTGGCGGTGAGCGCGCCGACGCCGGCGAAAGCCAGCGCGGCGACCGCGCCGCCCGCGGCGACCCGACGGAAGTACGAAAGCTGCATGTCTGCCTCCTGCTGATTACTGCTGATTCGTCAGGCCTTGCTTGCAGAAGGGGTTACGCCGGCTCTCCGACGGGTGGATGCGCTCGGCCGCACTTTTCTTTTTCCGGCCTCGATTGCATCCGGACCGGGCCTGGGACACGAAGAGCAGGTGAGATGACATCGACCGGGAGAGTGGGGCGGAGACTGTGGCAGCTACAGTCGGGTATGCCCCATCGAAGGCGAGCCGCCCGATGACGGCCATACGACAGGAACCGGACCCTCCGGTGGACGACCTCGATCTCCGCTTCCGGGCGGGCGACGACGTGGCCCTCCGCGAGGCGTACGACCGGTACGGTCGCGCCGTGCTCCATCTGGCCACCTCCATGCTGGCCAACCGCAGCGACGCGGAGGACGTGACCCAGGCCACGTTCGTCGCCGCCTGGCTGGGTCGGGACACCTTCGACCCGGCCAAGGGATCGCTGATCGGCTGGCTGCTCGGCATCGGCCGGCGAAAGGTGATCGACCGGATGCGCGCTTCCGCCCGGGAGACCCGGGTGGTGGAGACGGTCCGCCAGCTGCCCGAGCCGGCGCCGACCGGCCCGAACCCGGATCGCGTGGTGGATCGGCTGGTGATCGCCGACGAGCTGGCCCGTCTCCCGGACGACCAGCGACGCATGCTGGAGTTGGCCTTCTACGACGACCTGACACACCAGCAGATAGCCGCGGTGACCGGAGTGCCGTTGGGCACCGTGAAGAGCCACATCCGGCGCGGCATGGCGAGCTTGAAACGCAGATGGGAGGTGGACGGTGCAGCACCTGGACCACGACCGGCTGGTCTTTCTGGCACTCGGTGAGAGCGAGGCGGACAACGCCGAGAGCACCCACCTCGGCACCTGCGCGCTCTGCCGTGCGGAGGTGGCGACCTTTCAGCAGGTGGCCGGGCTCGGCACCGAGACGCAGGGCCTGGCTGACCTACCCGACCCGCCGGAGCACATCTGGCAGGGCATCGCCGCCCAGGTCAGAGCGGCCGAGGCCCAGCAGGCCCAGGCCGAGACCCGTTGGCAGCAGGTCCCTGGGCAGGGCGTCGGCACCCTGACCGGGCAGACCAACGACACGCCGTTCGGACGGGCCACCGGCACGACGGCCACGCCATCCGCCGGCACGACGGGCGAGCAGGCCACCGGCACGACGGCCCGGCCGACGGTCACCCGGCTGGATTCGGCGCGCCGGTCCCGTCGGGGCTCTGGCTGGTCGCGCTGGGCGGCCACGGCGGTGACCGCGGCAGCCGCCGCGGCGGTCGGTGTGCTGGGCACGGTCTCCGTGCTGCGGCCGGACGACCCGACACCCGCTCCGACGCAGGTGGTGGTGGCGAGCGCGCCGCTGGCGGCGTACGGATCGACGCCACCGGCGGCCAAGGGTGACGCCCGGGTTCTGCGGGACGGCCAACTGCATCTGCATGTGGCGAATCTCCCGCGCGTCCCGGGGTACTACGAGGTCTGGCTCATCAATCCGACGACGATGGAGATGTTCTCTGTGGGCACCCTGGGTGGCGGTTCGGACGCGCTGCTGCCCCTGCCCCCGAATGTCGACATCACGAGTTATTCGGTGGTCGACGTCTCCGCCGAGCAGTACGACAACAACACCCGCCACTCCGGCGACAGCCTGCTGAGGGGCACCCTGACGGGCTGATCGGTGGGCCGGCTCAGCTCCCCGGCCCGCCGATCAGCTCCCACCGACGAGAAAGTGGCCGCCCCCATCGGGGGCGGCCACTTCTTCACGTGCTGGGTGTCACTTGCGCTTGCGGATCTCCTCGGCGGCCTGCGGGACGATCTTGAACAGGTCGCCCACCACGCCGAAGTCGGCCAGCTCGAAGATCGGCGCCTCGCCGTCCTTGTTGACAGCGACGATGGTCTTCGAGGTCTGCATGCCGGCCCGGTGCTGGATGGCACCGGAGATGCCGAGCGCGACGTAGAGCTGCGGGGAGACCGTCTTGCCGGTCTGGCCCACCTGGAACTGGTGCGGGTAGAAGCCGGAGTCGACGGCCGCGCGGGACGCGCCGACGGCGCCGCCGAGCAGGTCGGCCAGCTCCTCGACCAGCTTGAAGTTGTCGGCGTTGCCGACACCGCGACCGCCGGAGACGACCACGCCGGCCTCGGTCAGCTCGGGGCGGGAGCCCTTCTGCTCGGCGACCCGCTCGACGACCTTGGCCAGCTTGTCGGTGTCGGTGACCGACACGGTGAGCTGCTCGATCGCCGGGGTGGCGGCGGCCGGGCTCGGGGTGACCGAGTTGGGTCGCACGGTGACCAGCGGCAGGCCCTTGGTGACCTTGGCCTTGACGATGGTGGAGCCGGCGAAGGCGACCTGGGTCGCGGTGCCGTCGGCGTCCAGGCCGACCACGTCGGTCAGGATGCCGTTGTCCAGCTTGACGGCGAGGCGGGCGGCGATCTCCTTGCCCTCCTGGGCCGAGGCCAGCAGCACGGCTGCCGGCTGCACCCGCTTGACCAGTTCGGCCAGCACGGTGGCCTTGGGGGCCACCAGGTAGCCGTCGATCTCGTCACCCTCGGCGGCGTAGATCTTCTCCGCGCCGTACTCGCCCAGCTTGCCGCTCAGCGCCTCGGCGGCGCCGGCGCCACCGAGCACCACCGCGCTCGGGGTGCCCAGCTCACGCGCGAGGGTGAGCATTTCCAGGGAGACCTTCTTGACGCCGAATTCCTTGGTGGCTTCGACGACGACGAGAACCTCAGACATGTCAGAACCCCCCTCTCACACGAACTTCTCGGTGGCGAGGAACTCGACCAGCTTGACGCCGCCCTCGCCCTCATCGGTGATCTTGGCGCCGCCGGAGCGCGGCGGGCGCTTGGTGTGCTCGACGACGGCACTGGTGGCGCCGTCGAAGCCCACCTCGGCGGGAGCGACACCGAGCTCGGCCAGCGAGAGCGTCTGCACCGGCTTCTTCTTCGCGGCCATGATGCCCTTGAAGGAGGGGTAGCGCGGCTCGTTGATCGTGTCCCAGACGGAGACCACGGCCGGGGTGGAGGCGGTGACGACCTCGTAGCCCTCCTCGGTCTGCCGCTCGACGGTCAGCGTCGCGCCGTCGACGGTGAGCTTGCGGGCGCCGGTGAGCGCCGCGACGCCCAGCCGCTCGGCGATCATGTGCGGCATGACCTGGACCCGACCGTCGGTGGACTCCGCGCCGCAGATGACCAGGTCCGCATTCAGCTGACCGAGGGCCGCGGCGAGCACCTTCGAGGTGGCGATGGCACAGGAGCCGTGCAGGGCGTCGTCCAGCACGTGGACGGCCTTGTCCGGGCCCATGGAGAGCGCCTTGCGGATCGACTCGGTCGCCCGGTCCGGACCCATGGTCAGGATGGTGACCTCGCCGCCGTGCGCCTCCTTGATCTTCAGCGCCTCCTCGATGGCGTACTCGTCCATCTCATTGATCACGTTGTTCGCCGAACCGCGGTCGACGGTGTTGTCGTCACTGCGCAGGTTGCGGTCCGCGCCCGAATCAGGCACCTGCTTGACGAGTACGACGATATTCATCGCGCTTCGACGACCCTCCTGTGTGGTGTTGCTATTTGCTCGCCCGGTCTGGGGCGCAGCGTCGCGCGTCGGTCGACGCCAGGTCAACCGGGGGCTGCTGTGCAGTTGCCCACGGCGCAATGTTACCTGCCAGTAGGTTGCGCTCCCGAGGCACCGAGAGTGACACAGCTCACCGACGCGCGTTCGTTCAGGTCGGCTCGGAGAGCGCCACCCGGATCTGGTCGATGGCCGCAGCCTCGGAGGCTGCGATCCCGTCGTGCGCCCGGGCCACCCGGTCGGCAGCGGTCAACACCACCGAGCGGTACGCCTCGACGTCCGCCGGTGACTTGTCGCGCAGGATCAGCACCGCCTGCCGCAACGCCGGCAGCACCACCGACTCGATCTCCAACTGTGAGTCCCGGGGAAGCCACGGCAGCGGACCGGTGGTCAGCGCCTCCTTGACCGCCCCGCTGGCGTCGGCGAGCGCGCCGGACGCGGCGATGCTCTCCCGGATCACCCCCAGCACCCCGGGATCGGCGTTGGAGACCAGGAAGACGGCGCCGAAGGCACCGGTCTTGATGGTCAACCGCTCCTCGTCCGTCAACCGCTGCTCCATGATCACGGAGTGTAGACGTACGGGGTGGTGGTGGTGACCGCGACGAGGCCGAGCCGCTGCAGGATGGGCCGGCTGTCCTCGGAACAGTCGACCTGCATCAGCGTCCGGTCCCGCTGGTCGGCCAGCCGCGCGCGGTAGGTGACCAGTGCCCGGTAGATGCCCTTGCGACGCCACTGCGGGAGGGTGGACCCACCCCAGAGGCTGGCGAAGCCGGTGTTCGCCGGGAAGCGCACCCAGCCGGCGCTCACCACCGTGTCGTCCACCTCGGCCACCACCACGGTGATCGAGTGCGGGTCGGCGTCGATCTCCTTCGCCAGCCCCCAGACCAGGTGCGAGCGGTCCTCCTGCCAGACCTCCTCCTCCATGGCGGCGATCCGCTCCAGGTCGGCGCGGGAGGTCACCTCACGCAGGCGTACCCCCTCGGGGATGACCGGCAGCGCGGCGGCCAGCGGCGCGACCGGACCGACCACGACGGTCTCCCGGTCCTCCGCGACGAAGCCGGCGGCGCGCAGACGGTCCGCCAGGTCCGCCGGTTCGTCGTGCTCGTTGAGCTTCCACTCCGCCGACTCGCCCCGCTCACGGCACAACCGCACCTGCCGGGCGATCAGCTCGTCCAGCGCGTCGCCGGTCAACCCGCCCAGATCGCGGTAGGTGATGAACCCACCGGCGTCGAGCCCGGTGATCCGGACCAGCGGCCCGTCCCGCTCCACCGTCACCCCGGCCGGAACCGGGTCGGGGATCTCCGGGCGGAGCTGGTTGTCGTAGGCGGTACGCAGCGTCAGGATGTCGAGATCAGTCACCGGCCCAGGCTAAGCGGGATGGGAAGCGGATAATCGGGCCTGTGTGGGAGGCGATCAGGCGATGGTTTGACCCGGCGGAGCTGCGCTCGGTCGGTGAACCGCCGGACTACCGGTTCTCCCTGGCCAACGAACGGACGTTCCTCGCCTGGCTGCGCACCGGGCTGGCGCTGGTCGGCGGCGGGTTGGCCACCGCGCAGTTCCTGCCGCCCCTGCCGATGGGCCACCTGCGGGAGGTGATCGCGGTGGCGCTGCTGCTGCTCGGCGGCGCGGTCGCGATCCGTGCCGTGGACCACTGGGCGCGTACCGAACGGGCCATCCGGCTCGGTGAGGAGTTGCCCGCGTCCCGGTTTCCCGCCATCCTCGCCCTCGCCGTCGGCGCCGGGGCGGTGCTGCTGGTGGTCGCCGTCCTGGCACGGGCGATCGGCGGGCCGTGAGCACCGGCCGCGACCCGGGGCTGCAAGCGGAGCGGACCCGGCTGGCCTGGCGGCGCACCCTGCTCACGGTGACCGTGGTCACCGCGCTGGCGGTCCGGCTCGCGTCGGCCGGAGGCCCGGTCGGGGCACTGGTCGCCGGCGTCATCGTCCTGCTGTGGGGCGCTCTGCTGGTGCTCTGCTGGCCCCGGGGCACCGGCACCGGTCCGGCCCGCACCGGCGGCCGGACACTGCCCCTGGTCGCGCTCGGCACCGTGGGGCTCGCACTACTGGGAGTGCTGCTGGTTCTTCGCGGACTAGGGTGACGCGATCCGGTGAGTCATCATGGGTGCATGGCCCGGCTTGGCGTACTCCTCTTCCTGGTGCAGATTGTCCTCGCCGTCTGCGCGCTGATCAGTTGTCTCTCCGCCGAGGAGGGCAAGATCCGTGCCCTTCCCCGGATCGCCTGGGTGCTGATCATCCTGTTCTTCCCGCTGGTCGGCTCGATCGCCTGGTTCATCGTCGGCCGGGAGCCCAGCTCCGGCGCCAGCAAGGGCTGGCCCGGTGGCACCTCGTCCCCCGAGCGGCAGCGCCCCCGGCCGGTCGCGCCGGACGACGACCCGGAGTTCCTGCGCTCCGTGCAGGACCGGGCCAAGCAGCAGGACCAGGAGCTCTTCCGCCGCTGGGAGGAGGACCTGCGCCGACGCGAGGACGACCTGCGCCGTCGCGACGGTGACCCGCCCCGCGAGGGCGACCGTCCGGAGGTGTGAGCGCGCCGCCGCCGCCCCGGGCGGGGCGACGGCGGCGATGGGTGCGACTCAGGCCAGGTTCGACGACCGGGGGTACGCGTCGGTCGGGTCGGTGAGCACGTTCACCAGGTACGGCACTCCAGCGTCGAACGCCCGCTTCAGGGCCGGACCCAGGTCGGCCGCCTTGGCGACCGTCTCCCCCGCGCCGCCGAGCGCGCTGACCACCGTGTCGTACCGCAGCTCCGGCTGGAGGTCGGCGGCCACGTCGTAGCCGTACATGGCCCGCATCGGGTGCTTCTCCAGCCCCCAGATGCCGTTGTTGCCGACGACGATCACCACAGGCAGCTTCTGACGGGCCAGCGACTCGACATCCATCAGCGAGAAGCCGGCCGCGCCGTCGCCCATCAGCACGCAGATCTGCCGGTCCGGGTGACTGACCCGGGCACCCATCGCGTAGCCCATGCCGGTGCCCAGGCAGCCGTACGGGCCCGGGTCCAGCCAGGTGCCGGGCTGGGCCGGCTCCAGGTAACGCCCGGCGTACGACACGAAGTCACCGCCGTCGCCGATGGTGATCGCGTCGGGGGCCAGCACCCGACGCAGCTCGCCGTAGATCCGGGCGGGGCGGATCGGGTCGGTCTCGGCGGCCATCTCCGCGGCGTCCCGCGCCTTCGCCGCGTCCTCGGCGACCCGCAGGTCGCCGATCCAGTCGGAGTGGTCGGTCCGGTCGCCGGCGTGGTCGGCCAGCGCGGAGAGAATCAGACGCAGGTCGCCGGCGGGGGCGACGGCCGGCTGCACGTGCGTCGCCCGCTGGCTCGGCGCGTCCACGATGTGCACCACCTTGGCCTCACCGAAGTCACCGAAGCTGAGCCGGAAGTCCAACGGGGTGCCCACCACCACGACCACGTCGGCGCCGGAGAGCGCGGCCCGGCGGGCCTTGGCGAACGCGAGCGGGTGCTCCGGCGGGAGCGAACCCCGCCCCATGCCGTTGGTGAAGACCGGCACCTGCAGTGCCTCGGCCGCCTCGCGCAGTGCGGCGACCGCGTCGCCCGCGTACACGTCGGAGCCGGCGATGATGACCGGTCGCTGCGCCGCGGCGATGAGCATCGCGGCGCGGCCGACCTCCTCCGGGTCCGGTACGACCGGGTCGACGCCCGTCACGGCGGGCATCTCGACCTCCGCGACCGAGAAGACCGTCTCCAGAGGAAAGTCGAGGAAGGCCGGGCCGCGGTGCGGGGTGAGCGCGGCGTGCAGCGCCGCACCCACCGCGCGCGGGATGTCGTCGGTGCTGAACACCGTCTCGGCGTGCTTGGTGACCGGGGCGACCAGCGGCAGGTGGTCCATCTCCTGGAGGCTGCCGGAGCCCCAGCGGAACGCGGGCGCGCGGCCACCGAGCACCAGCACCGGGGAGGCGTTGAAGAAGGCGCTGGTCATGCCGGAGATGCCGTTGGTTACACCGGGCCCGGCGGTGAGCACGGCGAGACCGGGCCGGCGCTGCAGCTTGGCCACCGCCTCGGCGGCGAAGACCGCGGACTGCTCGTGCCTGACGTCGTAGATCGGGAAGTCGGTCTTGTGCGCGGCGTCGTAGAGCGGGAAGACGTGCCCGCCGGAGAGTGTGAACATCTCCCGTACGCCGTGCGCGCGTAGTGCCGCGAGCGCCAACTCGCCGCCGTGACCCTCGATCCGCTCCGTCATCGCCGCTCCTTCTCGTCGCTCATGACCGAAGCCACACGCTACTGGCCGGTAGGCACAATGTGAACAATTCTCGGCTCGCCGTCGGGCTGGCGGCACGAACCGCCAGCCCGACCCGGTCAGCGGCCGGTGAAGTCCGGCTTGCGCTTCTCGACGAAGGCCGCCATGCCCTCACGCCGGTCGTCGGTCGCGAACAGCGCCGCGAAGAGCTGACTCTCCCAGGCCAGACCCGAGTTCAGGTCCATGTCCAGGCCGCCGTCGACCGCCAGCTTCGCCGCGCGCAGCGCCTGCACGGGACCCGTCAGGTACGGGGTGATCAGCGCGACGGCCGTGTCGTACACCTCGGCGGCTGGGGCGACCCGGTCGGCCAGACCGATCCGCAGCGCCTCCTGCGCGTCCACCATCCGGCCGGACATGATCAGGTCCTTGGCGCGGGCCGGGCCGACCAGGCGGGCCAGCCGCTGCGTGCCGCCGGCACCGGGGATGATGCCCAGCTTGATCTCCGGTTGGCCGAGCTTGGCGTCCTCGGCGACGACCCGCCAGTCGCAGGCCAACGCCAGCTCGCAGCCGCCACCGAGGGCGTACCCGGTGATCGCGGCGACCACCGGCTTGGGGATCCGGGCGATCGCACCGAGCGCGCTGGACAGATTCGCGGCACGGTCGGCCATGTCGACATAGGACATCTCGGCCATCTGCTTGATGTCCGCGCCGGCGGCGAAGACCTTCTCCCCGCCGTACACGATGACGGCGCGGACCTCAGGATCGGCGGTGGCAGCCGCGGCGGCGGCGCGCAACTCCTCCTGCACCTGGGTGTTGAGCGCGTTCATCGGCGGCCGCTCCAACCGGATCGTGCCGATGCCGTCCTTGGTCTCCAGCCGAACGAACTCGCCCACGCTGCCCTCACTTCCTCGTCGAAGTCGCGTGCCAACCTTACGACCCGGCTCGTTTGGGTAAGTAGTGTGGTGTCAGCCCCGTGGGCGGGAGTCCAGCCATGACGACGTACTACGACGACAGGTCGGTGCAGGTCACCTCCACCACCGTCCGCGTCGACGGCCGCGCCTACGCGCTCGCCGACATCACCATGATCTGGCACCGCCGGGGCACCCGCTCGTGGCGCGTGCTCGTCGGGCGGGGCGCGATCGGTGCCGCACTCGCCGGTCCGCTGGTCGCGGCGGTGCTCGGCATCGGCGTGGCCGTCTGGCTGCACCGCTCACCGACCGTGACGATCGCGATCGTCGGCGCGTCGGTGCTGGTCGGGTTGGCCGTCGGGCCGGTCGCCGACTTCCTCTTCGAACACCTGGACCGCTCATACTCCCGGGGCAGCCGCCAACTGGAGATCTGGGCCCGCTGGCGCGGTCAGCCGGTGCGACTGCTGCGCACCGGCGACGCGCTGCGCTTCGGGCAGATCTACCGGGCGGTGCAGCGCGCGGTCGAGCACAGCCAACCGGGGCGCCCCGTCACCCGCCGCTAGCGGCCCCACGCTCAGAACCGGATCGGCTCGTCCGGCACCAGGCCGAGACCGCGCAGCAGGCCGTACAGGTCCTGCTCGCCCCAGAACTCGACGATCCGGGCCTGCGCCAACCGGTACATCTTGCAGGCGCTTTGCACGGCCGTGGCCCCGGTGGCGTCCCGCCGATAGCTCTGCGCCACGGAGACGACAACCCGGTCCTCGGCCGCGAAAAGGTCGACGATCTGCTGGTCGAGCACGGTCAGCCCGGGCGAGAGCACGGCCTGTTCCACGAAATGCCGGCCCCGCACCGCCCTGCCGGACCCGTAGATCCGGACGTCCTCCGCGACCACCGCCCGTAGCTCGACGAGGTCACGCGTGACGAACGTCCGCAGGTAGCGGCGGACGGCCTCGACAATGCGCTCCCGCTCCGTCATGTCTGGACAAGCTACCCGGCACCGACCGCCCAGGTGTGCCCGCGACTGGCGGCGCGGGTTGCCGGCCGGTGGTTAGGCTTAGTGATGACCCTCTATTACCGGGACGACGCGGTGCAGGTGACCTCCGAGTCGATCCGGGCGGGTGGTCACGTGATCGCCCTGTCCGACGTGACGTTCGTGTGGCACGCGCGCGGGCAGAAGACCCTCGCCGTACGCGGCCGAGTGCTGGGTCGCGGTGTCCTCGTCCTGCTGCTCTCGCTGCCGCCGCTGATCGCCGTGGTCTGCGTGCTGTCACTGGCCTGGTCCGCACAGGACCGGGGCAACTGGAAGCTGGCGCTGATCATCCTCGCGGCCTGCGCGGTGGGGGCCCTGGTGTCGCTGCCGTTCCTGGAAATCCCGTTGGGTTGGCTGGACCGCTCCTACGAGCGCGGCAGCCATGTGCACGAGTTGTGGGTGCAGCACCACGGTCGGGAGGACCTGCTGCTGCGCACCCCGGACGCGCTACGGTTCGGGCAGATCTACCGGGCCGTGCAGCGCGCCGTCGAACAGCAGGGGGACCACTGATGAGCAACCGCCGCGAGGCCGCCGCGCTGGCCGGGCTGCTCGCCGTGGCCGGCGTTACCCACCTGGTGCGCCCCGGTTTCTACGATCCGATCGTGCCGAGCGCGCTGCCCGGCCCGGCCCGATTCTGGACGTACGCCAGCGGGGTCGCCGAGCTGGCGGTGGCGGCGGCGGTGGCCAACCCGGCCACCCGACGGGCCGGCGGTCGGGCCGCAGCCGCCCTCTTCGTGGCCGTGCTGCCCGCCAACGTGAAGATGGCGGTGGACTGGCGGCACCGCCGCCCGACGAAGCGGGCCATCGCGTACGGCCGGGTGCCGATGCAGGTGCCGCTGATCTGGTGGGCCCTGCGCGTCGCCCGCGGCGGCCGGTAGGCCCCGGGCCGGTCAGCTCGACGGCAGGCTGCTCAGCTGAAGTGCAGGCTGGTCAGCTCAGCGGCAGGGTGGTGGCGATCGGCCATCCCACCAGGGCGGCGCCCAACACGGCCGGCAGCCAGCGCGGGCCGGCGTACCGGCGCAGCACTGTCGCCCAGGCTGCCTGCCAGCCGAGCAGCAGCGCGAACAACGGCACCACCAGCACGACGAAGCCGGGTGCCAGACCGACCATCGTCGATGCGGTCAGCACGACAACGGTGACCGCGACGACCAGCAGGTGTCGCCCCGTCCGCCCGGCGGCGACCAGTTCGACGGCCAGCAGGAACAGCAGGCAGGCGCCCGCGACCAGCGGGAGCAGCCACCAGCGGGCGCCGACCGGCAGCGCCGAGGTCAGGCCCAGGTGGATCGGCAGGGCGACGGCGAGGACGGCGTACCCGGTCAACGCCAGCGTCGCGACGGCGGTCCGTGCCGTTGCCCGCCGGGACGCCGACACGGGCGTGCCGGGCGGTGGTTGAAATACGCCGAACCAGCCCGGCAGCCAGCGCTGACCCGCGACCAGCAGAACGCCGGTGACCAGCAGGAAGCCGGCGACGTGACCGCCGACCGCCAGCGGTAGCCGGGCCGTCGGCAGCACCGCGGCGACGGCCGCGCCGACGACGGCCGCCAGCGCCGCCAACCCGAACAACAACAGACCACCGAACGGCACCCGATCCCCCGACAGCGCTGGGCTGTCGGTCTGCGCCGGGGCGTCGGGTTCCCGGCCGGAGGGTCGGTCGGTCGGTCGCCGGCCGGCCGCCCGGCGCGGCAGGAGCAGGGCCGCCAGCGGGACCACGCCGATGCCGAAGGCGAACACCAGCAACGCCGCCCCGGCGAGCCGGGCGATCGGTCGCGGCCGGGCGGTGCCGTCGCCGCCGGGCAGCCAGTCGGCGATCTCCCGGTGGGTACGCGCGGCGAACAACACGGAGATGTGCTCCACGCCGGGCACCACGACCGCTGACCGCCGGCCCGTTGACGCGCCACGTCGGGCAGCGTCGTCGGCCGCCCTGCGGAAGGCGGGAAACTCCGCGCCTCCCACGATCAGCAGCAACTCCGTCGGCCGGCCCGGGGGCAGCTCGCCCGCCTCGGGCAGCGAGATCGCCACGGTCCGGGCGATCTCCGGATGGCCGGTGGCGTACCGGGTGACGGCGCCGGCGCCCATCGAGTGCCCCACCAGGACGATTCCGTCCGCGTCGACGTCCGGCCGGGAACGTAGGTAGCCGACGGCGGCGTCCAGGTCGGCGTCGAGCGTGGCGGCGGACGTGTTCGAGCCCGCGCCGGGCAGCCGAGCCGGGTTGGCACCGTGTCCGGCGAAGTCGAACAGCAGCGCGACCGCTCCGCGCCGGGCGACGGTGTCGGCGATCGGACGCATCAGCTGGGCCGAGCCGGCGAAGCCGTGCGCGATCACCACACCGGGTCGCCGGACGCCGGGCGTCGGCGGACCGGCGCGTACCTCGGTCATCGGCACCCCGCCGACGGTGACCTGCCGGGCCGTGAGGCCGGCGTCCGCCCGGACCAGCACCAGCGTGCCCAGCCCGGCGGCGACCGCCGCCAACACGGCGAACAGGACAGCGGTGCGGGTGCGGGGCGGTCGGTGCGGCGAGGGTGCCGACATGCCGGCACCCTACCGCCGCGCGCTCCTCCCGAGCGCCCGCCGACCGAGGCCGTCGGGCGGTTGTGGTGCGGCCGACGCACACTTGATCCCATGGCGATTCCCCTCCCCACCCCGACCGCCGTGGTCGGCCTGACCCGATCCGCTCTCGACCAGGCACTCGGCTCGGCCGCCTCGTTCGCCGCCGTGCCCGCCCGCGCGTTCGCGGTGCTGGACGGGGTGGAGGCGCTGCTGGCCCGGATCAACGGCGTGGTCGACCGCATCGAGACGACCCTGGACCGGACCGATCAGGTGCTCACCGACGCCGAGGAGGCGGTCCGTGAGGTGGCCGTCATCAGCGCCGCCGCGACCACCGCCATCGACACCGCCACCGAGGTGGCCACTGCCGCCGCCGTGGTGGTCGCCGACGCCGACCGCGTCGCCCGAACCGCCGCCACGGTGGTCGCAAAGGCCGAGGGCGTGGCCGGCCGGGCCGCCGTCACCGTGGGCACCGCGACGGAGGCCGCCGCCACGGCGGCTGAGCTGCTGGCGGCGTACGAGCCGGCGCTGCGCCGGGCCGCGCCGATGGCGGCGAGGTTCGTCGAGGAGCTGAGCCACGAGGAGATCAGCGCGGCGATCCACCTGATCGACGAGCTGCCCAAACTCAAGCAACACCTGACGGCCGACATCCTGCCGATCCTGGCCACACTGGACCGGGTCGGGCCCGACCTGCACGACCTGCTCGACGTGACCCGCGACCTCAAGCTCGCCGTGGCCGGCATCCCCGGGCTGGGCATGCTGCGCCGACGCGGCGAGAAGCTCGCCGACGAGCCCGTCGGCTGAGCCCTCCCCGCGTGCGTGCGGGGATCAGCAGTCGCAGGTGATCGTCGCGGTCGGCGCGGTCAGGTCGTCGACCGGGCGCCGGGTCAACCCGGTCTCCGTCACCACCGGCAGCCCCTCGCGTACCCAGTACTCGAACCCGCCGAGCATCTCCTTGACCGGGTAGCCGAGCAGGGCGAACTCCAGCGCCGCGCGGGTCGCGCCGTTGCAGCCCGGCCCCCAGCAGTAGGTGACCACCGCCGAACCGGACGGGATCAGCTCCGCCGCGCGGGTCGCGATCTCGGCGGTGGGCAGGTGCACCGCGCCCGGCAGGTGCCCCTGCGTCCACGCGGCCACGCCCCGGGAGTCGACGACCACCAGAGCTGGCGTACGCGCAGACAGGCCGGCGTGCACGTCGCTGACGTCGGTCTCGACGCTGAGGCGGGCGCGGAAGTGGGCGACGGCGGTGGCCGGATCGGCCGGCGGAATGGCGAAGGTGAAGGTCATGCACTGATCCTCGCCAGTCCGCGTGGCCGCAGCGAGTGGCGGAGACGACGTCCTGCGCTAACATCCCGCCATGCCGATGCGGCCCACCACGACCACCGGCCCGCGCCTGCTGCCGACGCCCCGACGGCCGGCAGCCGCGCACCGCGTGGCAGTGCTCGCGTACCCGGGAATGTCGGTGTTCGAGACCGGCATCGTCACCGAGGTGTTCGGGCTGCCCCGACCCGAGTTCGACGTCGACTGGTACGACCTGGTGGTCTGCGCCGAGCGGCCGGGGCCGGTGCCGGTGGTCGGCGGGGCGAGCCTGCACACCCCGTACGGAATAGCCGAGCTGGCGGAGGCGCGGACGGTGATCGTGCCCGGCGTGCCGGACGTGACCGGTGACCCGTCACCCGAGCTGGTGACCGCGCTGCGCCGGGCGCACCGACGCGGGGCGCGCATCATGTCGATCTGCTCGGGCGCGTTCGCGCTGGCCGGCGCCGGGCTGCTCGACGGCCGGCGGGCCACCACCCACTGGCAGTACGCCGAGCTGCTGGCGCGGCGCTACCCACTCATCGAGGTGGACCCGGACGTGCTCTACCTCGACGACGGCGACCTGCTCACCAGCGCCGGCAGCGCCGCCGGGCTGGACCTCTGCGTCCACGTGGTCCGGCGCGACCACGGCGCGGCGATCGCCAACGCGGTCGCCCGGCGGCTGGTGATCCCGCCGCACCGCGACGGCGGGCAGGCCCAGTTCGTCGAGGCGCCGGTGCCCACCGACCCGGACGACGACCGGATCGCCGGCAGCATCGACTGGGCGCTCGCCCATCTCGCCGAGCCGCTGAGCGTGGCGCAGCTCGCCGGGCAGGCGCACATGTCGCCCCGCACCTACCTGCGGCACTTCGCCCGGGCCACCGGGACCAGCCCGATCCGCTGGCTGATCGACCAGCGGGTCCGCGCCAGCCTCACCCTGCTGGAGGAGACGGACGCCCCGGTCGAGCAGGTCTCCCGCTCGGTGGGTTTCGACACTCCGGTCACCTACCGGCACCACTTCGGTCGGCTCATGCTGACCTCGCCGTCGGCGTACCGCAGGGCCTTCCGGACCGGCGCGGGCCGGCCGGCGTGACGCGGGTGGATCAGACCGGCGCGTACAGCTCGTCGATCTCGGCGCGTCGCGGGAGCGCCACCGACGCACCGAGCTTGCGTACGCAGGCAGCGCCGGCCGCCGACGCCCAGCGCACCGCGTCGACCAGATCACGTCCCTCGCCCCAGCCGACGGCCAGCGCGGCGGTGAACGCGTCACCGGCGGCGGTGGAGTCGACCACGTCGACGCGTACCGCCGGCACGTGCACCTCGGCACCGTCGCGGTCGACGTACCAGGCGCCCTCGCCGCCGAGAGTGAGCACGGCCCGGGGGGCCAGGTCGAGCAGCGCCCGGGGCTCCTCCCGACCTCGGCCGGCAAGTGCCTGCGCCTCGCCCTCGTTGACGACCAGCAGGTCCACCGATGCGAGCAGTTCGGGTGGGAGGTCCCGCGCCGGGGCGGCGTTGAGGATGACCCGGGTGCCGGCGGCGCGGGCGGCCACTGCCGCGGCCGTCACGGTCTGCACCGGGATCTCCAGTTGGGCGACCAGGACGTCTGCGGCGCTCACCGTGGCCAACTCCTCCTCGGTGAGGCCGACCAGCGCGTCGTTGGCGCCGGGGGTCACCATGATGGCGTTCTCCCCCTGCGCGTTGACCATGACCAGCGCCACCCCGGAGGTGCCGTAGACCACGCGCAGCTGGCTGGTGTCCACCCCGGCGGCGGTGATGCGGGCCCGGAGGGTGACACCGAAGGCGTCCGAGCCGATCGCGCCGAGGAAGGCGCAGGACGCTCCGGCCCTGACCGCGGCGACGGCCTGGTTGGCGCCCTTACCGCCGGGCACCATCACGAAGTCGGTGCCGAGCATGGTCTCGCCCGGTCGCGGCAGCGCGGGTGCCATCGCGACCAGGTCCATGTTGGCGCTGCCCACCACGGCAACCCGGGTCTGCGGCACTGTCCTCTCCGCCCTGGCCGACGCTCAGGCGGCCCGGGCGGTGTAGCGGTCGCCCCGGCGCTCGACCACCAGCGGCAGGCCGAAGGTCTTGGAGAGGTTGTCGCCGGTCAGCGTCTCGGCGAGCAGGCCCTGGGCGACCACGCCACCCTCGCGCAGCAGCAGCGCGTGGGTGAACCCCGGCGGGATCTCCTCGACGTGGTGGGTGACCAGCACCATCGCCGGGGCGTCCGGGTCGTACGCCAGCTCGGCCAGTCGGGCGACCAGGTCCTCCCGACCACCCAGGTCGAGGCCGGCGGCCGGCTCGTCGAGCAGCAGCAGCTCCGGGTCGGGCATCAGGGCACGGGCGATCTGCACCCGCTTGCGTTCACCCTCGGAGAGGGTGCCGTAACGGCGTTCGGCGAGCCCACCGACGCCGAGTTGGCTGAGCAGGGCCAGCGCCCGCGCCACGTCGCCGCGCTCGTAGCTTTCGCGCCAGCGGCCGACCACGGACCAGGCGGCGGTCACCACCACGTCGCTGACCTGCTCGTCGGCGGGCAGTCGCTCGCCCCAGCCGACGGCCAGCGCGGCGGTGGTCAGCCCGATGCGGGTGCGCAGCTCGTTGACGTCAGTGCGGCCGATCCGCTCGCCGAGCACGTGCGCCACACCGGTGGTGGGGTGCAGCCGGCCGGCGGCGAGGTTGAGCAGTGTGGTCTTGCCGGCGCCGTTGGAGCCGAGCACGACCCAACGCTCGTCCAGCTCGACCCGCCAGGTCAGGTCCTGGAGGAGGGCGGTGCCAGAGCGGCGTACACCGACGCCGTCGAGGCTGACCACCAGATCCGGGTCCACAGGAGCGGCGGCAGGCGCGGCGCCGGCAGCGCCGGGGATCAGGTCAGTCACCGCTCCATCCAACCACGCAGCGTCGGGGCGCCCCCCATGGGCGGCGCCTCGGCAATAGGGTGAAGCGCCGTGTCGTTGATCACCAAGTCCGGAGGACGGTCCATGCCCCGTCGAGGTACGGAGCCGCGCGGATGAGCGCGGTCATCGAGATCGAGGGTCTGCGCAAGACCTTCCACAGCATGCGCAACGGCCGGCGGGTGGCGGTGGACGGGTTCGACCTGCTGGTGGAGGCGGGCCAGGTGCACGGCTTCCTCGGCCCCAACGGTTCCGGCAAGACCACCACCCTGCGTGCCCTGCTCGGGCTGGTGCGCGCCGACAGCGGCCGGATGAGCGTGCTGGGCGAGCCGTCGCCGGAGCTGCTGCCCCGGGTGGCGGGCCAGGTGGGTGCCATCGTGGAGAGCCCGCAGTTCTTCGGCAACTTCACCGGGTACCGCACCCTGCGGTTGTTGGCCCGCGCCGGCGGCGTACCGGTCTCGCGGGTGGACGAGGCGCTGGAGCTGGTGGGCCTGCGCGATCGGGGCGACGAGCGGGTGAAGGGCTACTCGCTGGGCATGAAGCAGCGTCTCGCGGTGGCGTCCGCGCTGCTGAAGGACCCGCGGTTGCTCATCCTGGACGAGCCGGCGAACGGGTTGGACCCGGCGGGCATCCGGGAGATGCGGGACCTGATGCGGTCGCTGGCGGCGAGCGGGGTGACAGTGCTTGTGTCCAGTCACATCCTGGGTGAGATCCAGCTGATCTGCGACCACGTCACGATCATTTCGCAGGGACGTCGGGTGGCGACCGGCCGGGTGGACGAGGTGCTGGCGGGCTACGACCGGCACGAGTTCCTGGTGCGGGTGGCCGACCCGGAGCGCGCGGCTGAGCTGCTGCACGCGGCCGAGCTGACGGCGGTCGTCGACGGTGAGGCACTGGTGGTGAGTGGGACGAGCGACCCGACGGTGATCAGCCGGGTGCTCGGCGAGCAGGGGCTGTGGGTCGGCGAGCTGACGCCGCTGCGGCCGGATCTGGAGAGCGTCTTCCTTGAGCTGACGGGTGCGCACCCGTCGGTGCCCCGCCAGGTCGACGACTCGGCGCTGCCGTACGCCGGTCAGGGCGATGCGGTGATCGATCTTGATCGGGGAGTGGACGCGTGAACCTGGTTCGTGCCGAATTGGAGCGACTGACCGCCCGTCGCTTCGTGCAACTCATGGTCGTCCTGCTGGCGTTTGCGTTCGCGGTGACGGCGGCGACCACCCTCGCGGGTTCCCACAAGCCGAGTGCGAGTGAGCTGAACTCGGCGCGCGCGCAGGCCACCGAGGCTCGGCAGAGCATGGAGACCGCGTACCAGGAGTGCCTGGCCCGCCAGGGCGGCTCGCTGCCGACGGAGGACAGCGGGTTGTACCTCCCCGCCGACTGCTCGGAGATCGACCCGATCCGGCAGTCCCGGCTGCCGATCGCCGCCGACTTCCTGCCGGGGGTGTTCAGCTTCGCCCAGCAGGCGCGGCCGCTGGTCTTCTTCCTCATCGCGTTCCTGGTGCTGTTCGGGTTCCTGGTCGGTGCCTCCTACATCGGTGCTGACCTGAACTCCGGCGGTGTGGTGAACCTGCTGCTCTGGCGGCCACGCCGGTTGACGGTGCTCGGGGCCAAGTTGGGCACCCTGCTCGGCACGGTGCTGGTCCTGGCCCTGTTGGCGTCGGTGGCCTACCTCGCGACGTTCTGGGTGATCGGGCAGACCGCCGGGCTGCCCAGCCAGTTGAGCGGTGAGTTCTGGCGCGAGCTCGGTGCGCTGCACGGGCGTGGTCTGGTGCTGGTGCTGCTGACCACCGCGGCGGGCTTCGCGATCGCCACGCTGGGTCGGCACACCTCGGCGGCTCTCGGCGCGCTCGCCGCGTATGTGGTGGTCTGGGAGTTGGGCGCCCGGCTGGTCCTGGAGATCATCGATGCCCCGCAGTCGGACCTGTTCATGCTCTCCAGCTACATCGGCGCGTGGCTGAACGGCGAGGCGCGTTTCTACGACCCACGGATCTGCACGGGCAACAGCGTTGGCACCTGCGAGGGCTTCTACACGCTGACCTGGTGGCCGTCGCTGTTGGTGCTGCTCGCCATCACCGGCGGAGTGACCGCGGCGGCGTTCGCCGTGTTCCGCCGACGCGACCTGATCTGAGGTTTCGCCGGGCCGTCCGTCCACGCACGGGCGGCCCGGTGAAACCAGGGCGTCGACGGCAAGGGCTTGCAGCAGGCCGACCGGCGGTGAAATATTTCTTCACGTGACCGCCGCAGCGGGCTCAGCCGACGGTGGAGCCGAACACCTCGTCGCGCACGGCGTCCAGCGCGGTGCGCAGCGCGCCGCGCAGGATCGGCTCGTCGGTCAGCCCGGTCGGCACCACCCGAGGTTGCACCAGGGTGATCGCCGCGACCTCGTGCTGCACCCGGTCGGCGAGCGCGGCGCCGCCGGCCTGACCCACCTCGCCGGCAAGCACGACCAGCGGCGGGTCGAGCACCACGCAGGTGCTGGCCACACCGAGCGCGAGCCGGCGGGCCAACTCGTCGAGCATCGGGCCGCCGTCGGCGCCGGCCGCGACGGCCGCGCGGACCGCCTCGGCAGCGTCGGCGTCCGGGTACCCGTGCTCACGGGCCACCGCGCGCACCGAGTCCGCGCCGACCAACTGCTGGAAGGCCGGCTTGGCCCGACGGGAGACGTCGCGCGGAATGGGCGCGCCGGGCACCGGCAGGTAGCCGATCTCACCGGCCGCGCCGCTGCTGCCGTGGTGCAGCCGGCCGCCCAGCATGATCGCCAGGCCGACACCGGCTCCCACCCAGACCAGCACGAAATCCGCCAGGCCCTGAGCGGCGCCGGACTGCGCCTCGGCCACCGCGGCCAGGTTGACGTCGTTCTCGAAGACCACCGGGGTGTCCAGGTCGTCGCGCAGCGCGGCGAGCAGGCCGCTGTGCCAGCGCGGCAGGTTGAAGGCGAAGGTGATGTCGCCGGTGCCGGGATCGACCAGGCCCGGCGTGCCGAGCACGATCCGCCGTACGCTGCTCAGCTGCGCCTGGGCGCTGCTGGCGGCCTGCACCACGGCGTTGTGCACGACGCCCACCGGGTCGTCGGTGTCCCTGGTCGACTGCTCCACCCGCCCGATGACCGCGCCGGTGATGTCGGCGCAGGCGGCAACCACCCGATCCGGTCCGACGTCGACGCCGACCACGTGCGCGCTGCTCGGACGGACGGCGTAGAGCTGGGCATTCGGCCCCCGCCCGCCGGCCTGCTCGCCGACCCGGGCGACGAGGCCGCGTTCCTCCAGCCGCTCGACCAGCTGGGAGGCGGTGACCTTCGACAGCCCGGTCAGCTCGCCGAGCCGGGCCCGGGTCAGCGGACCGCGTTCGAGGAGCAGCTCCAGCGCGGCACGGTCGTTGAGCGCCCGCAACAGGCGGGGGGTGCCGGGTAGCCGGGTCGCACTCATGACACGTCCTCTAGTTTTAGTAAACTTTGCTAACTGTAAACCGACCTGCGAACGGGTAGCCGTAGCGTAACGGCCACCCGAAGGTGGGGCGCTCGGCCGACTCGGCAGGGCGAACACCCCCACCGGTACGACGTTCCGTACCCGCCGGGCACCGAAGGGGGAGATCACGTGGGGCTGGATCCAGGACTGCGCCGGCTGGCGCTCGGCACGCTGCTGGCCGCGTACCCGGGGCCCGTCCCGCCGGACTGGGCAGTCGACCTGCTGGCCGACGGGCTGGCCGGGCACACCCTGTTCGGCACCAACGTGCACGACCCCGCGCAGGTCGCGGCGAGCACCGCCGCGCTGCGCGCCGGCCGGCCGGACGCGCTGATCGCCATCGACGAGGAGGGCGGCGACGTCACCCGGCTGGCACACGCCACCGGCAGCCCGTACCCCGGCAATGCCGCCCTCGGCGCGATCGGCGACGTGGCGCTCACCCGACGGGTCTACCAGTCGATCGGCGCCGAGCTGGCCGCGCTCGGCATCACCGTCAACCTCGCCCCGACGGTGGACGTCAACACCGCCGACGACAACCCGGTGATCGGCACCCGGTCCTTCGGGGCGGACCCGGTGCGGGTGGCCGCCCACTCGGCCGCCGCCGTGACCGGGTTGCAGGCCGCCGGCGTCGCCGCCTGCGCAAAGCACTTCCCCGGGCACGGTGCCACCGTCACCGACTCCCACCACGAGCTGCCCACCGTGGACGCCCCGCTGGCCCTGCTGCGGCAGCGGGACCTACCGCCGTTCGCGGCGGTCGTCGCCGCCGGGGCCCGCGCCGTGATGACCGCGCACATCCGGGTGCCCGCACTGACCGGCACCGACCCGGCCACCTTCAGCCGGGCCGTCCTGGTCGACCTGCTCCGCGCCGAGTACGGCTTCACCGGCACCGTCATCACCGACGCCCTGGAGATGAAAGGCGCCGCGGTGGCTGCCGGCGGCGTCGGGCCGGCCGCGGTCCGGGCCCTGGCCGCCGGCGCCGACCTGCTCTGCATCGGCGCGAAGGTCGACGCCCAGCTCGTCGAGCGGGTCGCCGCCGAGATCGTCGACGCCCTCACCGACGGCCGGTTGGCGACCGCACGGGTCGAGGAGGCAGCCGGCCGGGCCGCCGACCTCGCCGCCTGGACCCGGGCCGCCGTCGGGTCGACGGCCGCCAGCGACACCGAGCTGGGGTACGCGGCAGCGCGCCGCGCGGTCCGGGTGGACGGCGTGCTCAACGGCCTGGACCGAGCACTGGTGGTGCAACTGCACACCGAGTCGACGATCGCCGAGGGTCGGGTGCCGTGGGGTCTCGGTCCACACCTGAGCGGGGTGCAGGAGCTGCGGGTGATCGCCACCGAGACCGACCCGTCGAGACTGGGCGAGCTTGCCGGGGACCGGCCCATCGTGCTGGTCGGGCGGCACCTGCACCGGCTGCCCGGCGGTCCCGAGCTGATCGCCGGCCTGGCCGCCCAGCATCCGGTGACCGTGGTGGAGATGGGGTGGCCGGCACAGTGGCGCCCGCAGGGCGTACGCGCCTTCGTCACCACGTACGGCGCGAGCCACGCCAACGGTCGGGCGGCGGCCGAGGCGCTCGGTCTGACCGGCTAGGCCATGGCGTCTTCCGGCCGGGCTCCAGGCCCGGCCGGGTCGGCGCGCCGCAGCGTCCGCCTCAGTGTCCACAGTCACTGGTCGCCTCTTCTTGAACATGTTCAATATATGCCCTAGGCTGACGGCGTTGGTAGTTGAACACGTTCAAGAAGGGCGTCCACATGGACATCAAGGTCTGGATGTACGTGATCTACCTCGCGGTCAGCGTCGGCCTGACCATCTGGGTGGCTCGAGCACTGTCCCGCAACGGGCAGGTCTTCCTGGAGGAGGTGTTCGCCGAGGAACGGCTCGCCCGAGCGGTCAACAGTCTCCTGGTGGTCGGCTTCTATCTGCTCAACCTCGGCTACGTCACGGTGGCGATGAAGCACCCCGACCCGGTGGAATCGACCAGCCAGGCCATGGAGGAGTTGTCTCTCAAGATCGGCTTGGTGCTGCTGGTGCTCGGCGCGCTGCACTTCTTCAACGTCTTCGCACTCGGACGCTACCGCCGGAACCGACTCCGCCAGCTCGCCACCCACCCCCCGCTGGCCCCGATCGGTCGACTCCCCATGCCGTCCACCCCACCCGGGGCGCAGCTGGTCGGCGCGTACCCGGCAGGACCCCACCCGACCGGCGCGTACCCGGCAGGACCCCACCCGACCGGCGCGTACCCGGCAGGACCCCACCCGACCGGTCCGCAGCCGGCCGGACCGCAGCCGGGCACCGGACCGACGAGCAACCCGCCGACCCGATGACCATGCCCCCGACCGATGGCGTCGGCCGGCTCCCGCACCCCACCGCTCACGTCGGCGGTGGGGTGCGGGGGTTCACCGTCCTGTTCGATGCGGCCTGCCCGCTCTGCCGGGCCGCCCGCCGCTGGTTGTCGTCCCGCGCCCAACTCGTACCCCTGGAGTTCGTGCCGGCCGGGTCCGCCGAGGCCCGGCGGCGCTTCCCCGGCCTGGACCACGACGCGACGCTGCGCGACCTCACCGTGATCGCCGACACCGGCGAGGTGTACGCGGGCGACGGCGCCTGGTTCGCCTGCCTCTGGGCACTGGCCGACCATCGGCCCATGGCCGAGCGGCTGGCCCGGCCGGCCCTGCTGCCCCTCGCCCGGCAGACGGTGGCCGCCGCCTCGGCGATCCGGGAACGGATCCGCGACCCGTCGGCCGAGCCGATCGACGAAACGGCGGGATACGGTGGCCCCGATGACCGAGCAGCCTGCGCAGACGACCACTGCGGGTGACCCTGCCACCGCCCGAGGCGAGCAGACCCGGCAGCTGATCCGGGACACCGCGATGCGGCTGTTCCGCGAACGCGGCTACGCCCAGACCACCATGCGGGCGATCGCGCAGGAGGCCGGCGTGGCGGTCGGCAACGCCTACTACTACTTCGGTTCCAAGGACCACCTGATCCAGGAGTTCTACGCCCAGTCCCAGGTCGAGCACCGGGCCGCTGCGCAGCCCGTGCTCGACCGGGAGGAGGCGTTCGGTCCGCGGCTCGCCGGAGTGCTGCACGCGGGGATCGACGTGTTGACGCCCTCGCACGAATTCGCGGCGACCTTCTTCAAGACGGCGGCGGAACCCACCTCCCCGTTGAGCCCCTTCTCGGCGGAGTCCTCCAGCCACCGAGAGGCGGCCATCGACCTCTTCGGCGAGGTGTTGACGGGCTCGACGGCCAAGGTCGACGCCGAGCTGCGCCCACAGCTGCCCGAGCTGCTCTGGCTCGCGTACATGGGCGTGATCCTCTACTGGGTGCACGACCGATCGCCGGGCCAGACCAAGACCCGCCAGCTGATCGACGGAGCCGTACCACTGGTCGACCGGCTCGTGGCGCTGTCCCGGCTCCGGGTCCTGCGGCCGGTGACCCGACAGGTGATCGAGCTGATTCGCACGCTCCGTCACTGAGCCGGCTGGCACCGCTCGACCGTGAAGAAGCAGGTCAAGTCCGCTTTTCGACACTCCGAACCGACAGCTCGCCCCTTGCCGAGCGCCTGATCGATACGTAGCGTGATCGACATGTCCCGGCCCGTGCAGAGCACGACCGGCACACCCGGAACCGGGGCCTGGGGGGAGGTTGCGGACCGTGGATCCGGCCCGGGGTCCACGGTCCGCGCCCGTTGTGAGCTCAGCGCGGATAGACCCCGTAGGCGCGCCAGCCCCGGTCCGGGAAACCGGCCGCGTCAGCGACCCGGGCGGAGGCCTGATTGTCCCGCTCGTGCAGGTACGTCGGCACCGCCCCCTCGTCGAGGACCCGCCGCGCCGCCTGCGCCACGAGCCGGCGGGCGAGGCCGCGACCCCGGGCAGCAGGCGCGGTGCCGATGGCCAACTCGTGCCCGTACGCGTCATGCCGTTTGATCCCGGCACCGGCCAGGTAGCTGCCGTCCGGGTCACGGACCACCAGCACCCGCCGGTCGAAGAGCCGCAGCCAGGGCGGCAATCCGGGAGCCGTCGGCTCGGTCCACTCCCCCACGTCGGGAAGCGGCGCGGGGGCCACGCTCCACCGGAAGGGGCCGTCGTGCACGCACCAGTCGGGCAGCCCGACGGCCTCCGGCAGCGCGGCGAGCAGCCGATCCGGTGTACGCCGGACCAGCGAGCGGATCGCCGCCACCCGATCCGGTGCCACGGAGAGCACTGCGCTCCGCCCGGTGTCCACGGCGAGCGCGGGGCGCAGTCCGCCGTCCCAGGCCGGCCTGGCCCGCCGATGCGAGGCGACCACGTGCAGCCCCGGCCCGGCCGGCCACTGGCCGAGCCAGGTGGCCAGGTGCAGCTGGAGCCGCCGGTCGAGCATGCAGACCTCCCCCGTCACCCCGGCCGTCGTGGATCACCGTACGCCGGGCGGCCGGGCCGGGCGGACGAACCGTCAGGGCCGGAGCCGGCCGAGTGCCGGGGAACCAACCTCACCTATCGACCGTCATATGTATTTCCATACCTGGACACCTTTATTTGGGACGGTAGGCGCATGCCGATTCAGCCGAACGACCAGTACCAGCAGGACCCCGAGCGACTCTGGCAGGCAGCGGAGAGCGTCGGCGGCGTCCCGCCCCAGCCGCGCTACCGGAACCCCCGGGCGGTCGGCCGCGGCACCCTCTCCTGGTCCAGGCTGAACAAGCTGTCCGTCGGCAGCTCCGGCAGGCACCGCCTGAACAGCCACTGACACACCAACTTCCGCGTTTCTTGGTGCGTCCTCAGCACAAAATCTGGTGTACGATCTGCGTCATGACTCGCATCACCGTGGACGTGAACGACGAGTGGTTGGATGCCGCGAGGGATGTGTTGGGCACCGACACCAAGGTGGCCACCATCAACGCCGCACTGCACGCGTTCGCCGTACGCCGACAGGCCCGCGAGATCGTCGCCGCGTTCGACCAGGTGGAGATGGACTTCTCCGGGTCCGTCGACGGCTGGCGCTACGGCGGTGGCCGCGACCTGGACACGCTCGCCGAGCGGGCGCGCGATGCCGAGGCAGCCTGATGGCCGGTCGGATCTACCTCGCGGACACCTCGGTCTATGTTCTGCAGGGCCGCCACGCGTCCGTCCGGCGGCGTTTCGAGACGCTGCTGGGCGAGGGACGGCTGGCAGCCTGCCACATGACCAGCCTGGAATACCTCAACAACGCGCCGCACCCAAAGGGGTACGAGATCCTCTGGCAGGCACTACGCGGCGGTCGCTGGATGGATGTGTCGACGGCGGCGATGGACCGCGCCATGGCGGTCCATCGCCTACTCGCGGCTGACAGCCAGCACCGTAACTTTCGGCTGCCCGATCTGATCATCGCGGCCACAGCCGAAGAGCACGGCGCGACCGTTCTGCACTACGACGCCGACTACGACCGCATCAGCGCGGTCACCGGCCAGCCCAGCGAGTGGGTGGCACCAAAAGGCAGCCTCTGACCTTATCGGGGGCGACACACCGGGGAGGTCCAGCGAGGGCTTTCGCACACCTGTCGGGTAATTTCTTGTGGTCCGCCATCCGGCCAACGACAGGAGAAGCTCCGCGCATGGGCAAGAAGACGATCCACGTCTCCGACTTCAGCGGCACGGTTCTACAGCAGGACGACGAGGTGGTCCGCGTCGTCGTGCTGGAGCACCCGGACCTGGTCGCCGGGCCCGTGCAGTTGGACGCCACCCCGACCGAGGTGGAGAACCTCGACGACGCCGCCCTGGACGTGGCGGTGGTGGAGATCCACGACCGGCACGGCGGCGGCGAGCCCCGCCGGGTGGTGTTGACCGCCAGTGAGTTCGACGCGATGGCCACCGACGTGCCGATGGCGCAGTTGTTGAAGACCGCTGAGCGGGTCCGCCCGCCCAAGGCCCGCAAGAGCACCGAGAAGATCGACTACGGCACGCTGGAGCACGCCGGCAAGCCGCACCGGGGACGGGTCACCGAGGATGAGGCTCGACTGGTTCGCGAGCAGCTCGACGAGGTCAACAAGCGCCTCGCGGACGCGGGCGTGCGCCAGATCGACCCTGCCGACCCGGAGCACGCCCTGCGCTACGGCTTCCCCGACGTCTCCTGACCCAACGGCGTCAGCAGGCCTTCTTCGCCCGATCACGGAAGGCGGTCTCGGTGACCGCCTTCCGTTTGCCGGCCGACCCACCAACCAGAACCTTCTCCGGCCCGAGCCCGGTCACCTCGGCCAACGTGAACCGGACGGGAACGGCGTTGCGCGGATCCCCGTAGGCGGCAACCGAGTATTCGATGTTCGGATCGAAGGCTACGAGCGTCTGCTCAGCCGGGTGCCAATCCGGCGGAGTCTCGAGAAGGGTCAAACTCGTCACCTCGCTGCCGCTGTCACGGTCGATGGTCCAACTCGCGGCTGGCGTGACGCCAATGGTAAAGACGCTTATCCGGTCCGCAGTGAAATCGGCACACTCCGCCAGGACCAGAGCCGGTTGCCCGTCAACCACACGTAGTGCAATCACCGGCTTGTCCGCTGGGGAGCAGGCGGTCAGCCCCGCCAAGGCGGCGAGCGTCACCAGGACGCCCACCGCCCGGACCCTTGCTCTGGTCAGCAGTTCTCGCCCAGCCGGAGTCGGTGGGTCGGCATGCGCTGGCGCGGCGAACATTCGGCCCGCCACGGTCAGCACGACGGCAGCCGCCGCAGCACGCCGCACAAACTGACTGAGGAATTTCTCAATTCGGTCCCCCGTTCACGAATGCCCATACGTTGATGTGCGCATGGCCACCCGAGGCTAGGTGAGGGCCGCTCGATGCGCGGACCCGTGACGGCATATACAACCTTCCGGACTTACAACCCGGATCCCGCCGTCGGCAAGCGATCCCACGCCGGCACTACGTCGTACGCCGCCTGAGACGAGGGAGACGCCGCGCCGCCCCAGCGAGGACATTCACACTCGCGGGACGGCGCGGGGATGGTGGTCCTGGTGCCGTTACTGTGCGTCGCCACCCGTGGAGGCGGCCTTGACCACCGCGGCGAGGGCAGTCGCGAGGTCGGCCTCCACCGACGGCTTCGTCAGGCCGAGGTTGGTGAGCACACCAGTGCCGTCCTCCTGCTCCAGCAGGGCGAGCAGGATGTGCTCGGTGCCGATGTAGTTGTGCCCGAGGCGCAGCGCCTCCCGGAAGGTCAGCTCCAACGCCTTCTTGCCGCGCGCGTCGTACGGGATGAGGTCCGGGACCTGGTCGACCCGCGGCGGCAGGGCCGCGCCGACGGTCTCCCGCACCGCCTCGGGGGTCGCGCCCCGACCGGCCATCACCCTGGCGGCCAGCCCATCCGGCTCCGCCAGCAGACCCAGCACCAGGTGCTCGGGCCCGATCTCGGCGTTTCCGCTGGCCCGGGCCTCCTCCTGCGAGGCGATCACCACGTTGCGGGCCCGGGGGGTGAACCGGCCGAAGCCGTCGTTCGGGTCGAGCGGCGACCCGTCGGTCGCCTTCGACACGAAGCGCTTCTGGGCCGCCTGCTTGCTGACTCCCATGCTGCGGCCGATGTCGGTCCAGGAGGCGCCCGAGCGCCGAGCCTGGTCGACGAAGTGACCGATCAGGTGGTCGGCGATCTCGCCGAGGTGGTCGGCGGCGATGACCGCGTCGGTGAGCTGGTCGAGCGCGTCGGTGTGTGCCGTCTTGATCGCCTGGATCAGGTCGTCGAGCTTGACCCGACTGCTCATCTGGGTAGGTTCCGTCATGCGTCAACCATAGGTTGACGCAGCCTCATCGTCAACCCTGAGTTGACGATCTAGTTCCTGCGCTCACGCTCCCAGCCGGCGTACTCCGGTAGTCGCTCGGCCACCGTCGCCGGCGACGGCATGCGGGCGATCTCCTCGGCGACCACCCGGGCCGCGTCGCGGTGCTCGGCGTTGCCGTGCTGCGGCAGCAGACGGTGCGTCCGCTCGGCGACGGCGTCCGCGTTCACCTCCTCGGGAAGCAGCCGCACGGCGACACCGGCGGCGTCGAGGGCGTCGGCGTTGGCGAACTGGTCGGCACCCTGCGGCAACAGCACCTGCGGTACGCCAGCCGCGAGCGCACCGAGGATGGTGCCGCTGCCCCCGTGGTGCACCACCACGTCGACGAGCGGCAGCAACTCCGCCTGCGACACCCAGGGATGCACGGTGACGTGGTCGGGCAGGTCGCCAAGCTGCTCCGGAGGCACCCGGCCCGCCGCGACGACCACCTGCGCGTCCAGCGTCGCCAGGCCGGCGATGACGGTGCGGAGCAGCTCCGGTGTGCCGAACGCCGTACCGAGGGTCAGGTAGATCAGCGGCCGGGACGTCCGACGGCTCACCCACGCCGGTAGCGGGGTCGGTGTCGAGAACGGGACCGGTCGCAGCTCGATCCGACGTTCGGTGGCGAGGAAGCTCGCGTCCTGGAGCGAAGGCGGGCAGATGTCGAGGTGCGGTCGGCCGACGACCTCGGTGTTGCGGGTCGGAAGGTCGAGGCCGATGCCGTCGGGGAACATCCGACCGAAGCCGTGCCAGAGGCCCGGGATGCCGGCCCGATGAGCGGCGACGGCCGCCCCCGGCAGCCCCCACTCGTGCACCACCAGGTCGGGCCTCAGCCGCGCCAGCTCCGGTTCGAGATCCTCGGCGTACACCTCGTAGAAGGCGTCGCCTGGGCGGAACGGCCGCAGGCCGTTCGCGGCCAGCGGCGCGTGCACCGCCGGGCCGGCGGCGAAGTGCACCTCGTGACCGGCGTCCCGGGCGGCAATCGCCAGTGGGATCAGCGGATAGGTGTGACCGACGGACGCAAGACTGGCGAACAGCACACGCATGGCGCCGGACGCTACCCGTCGCTCGGGTCGCGTCTGGTGGCGCATATACGGTGGCTGCGGTCAGGGCGCGGTTCACTGGCGGAAAGGGCGGTCATGCGTCTGCACGTGGGGTGCGCGATGTGGAGCCACCGGTCGTGGCCGGGTCACCGGCTGCCCTCCGCGGAGCGCCTGCGGCACTACGGCAGCTGGTGCGACGCCGTTGAGGGCAACACGACGTTCTACGCGACCCCGGCCCGGGACACCGTGGAGTCGTGGGCCGCGCAGACCGAACCCGAATTCCGGTTCGTCCTCAAGCTTCCGAAGGTCATCACGCACGAACGTCGGCTCACCGACGTCGGCGAGCCGTTGCGCGCCTTCCTGGACGCGATCGAGCCGCTCGGCCCGCGTGCCCACGCTCTCTGGATCCAGTTGCCCGGCTCGTTCGGTCCCGCCGACGTTGCGACCCTGACCCGCTTCCTGGCCCAACTCCCCCGATCACACCGGTACGCGGTGGAGGTGCGCCACCCCGCGTTCTTCACCGACGACCGCGCGACCCGACTGCTGGAGGCGACCCTCACCGCCGCATCCGCCGAATGGATCCCCTTCGACACGACCGCCTTCTTCTCGAGCCCACCGACCAGCGACGCGGAGCGGGACGCCTGGACAAAGAAGCCCCGGGTGCCGCTGCGGTCGCGGGCGCTGACGGACCGGCCGGTCGTCCGCTACCTCGGCCGCGACGACTCCACGCGTACCGTCGAGGGGTGGCGACGCTGGGTCGACGTCACAGTGGCCTGGCTGCGGGAGGGTCGCTCACCGACGATGTTCGTCCACACCCCGGACAACGCCGAGGCGCCCGTGCTCGCCCGCCGGTTCCACGACGAGGTACGCGCACGCGTACCCGAGCTGGACCCGCTGCCCGAGCCGATCCCGGTCGAGCCGCTGACGCTGTTCTGACCGGGCGGGTCAGCACTGCTCCTTGTCGAGCAGGTCGTCGAGGTGGGCAGCGGTGCTGATCAGCGAGAGATGGCTGAACGCCTGCGGGAAGTTGCCGATCTGCTCACCGGTCGGGGCGATCTCCTCGGAGTAGAGACCCAGCGGGCTGGCGTAGGTGAGCATCTTCTCGAAGGTCAACCGGGCGTCGTCGAGCCGACCGGCCTGGGCGAGCGCCTGCACGTACCAGAAGGTGCACATGTTGAAGGTGCCCTCGGTGCCGGCGAGGCCGTCCGGGGAGGCCTTCGGGTCGTAGCGGTAGACCAGGCTGTCGGAGGCGAGTTCGGCGTCCATCGCCCGCAGCGTCGACTCCCACATCGGGTCGGTCGGCGAGATGATGTTCAGCCCGGGCATCGCCAGGAGCGAGGCGTCCAGGATGTCGGACCCGTAGTGCTGCACGAACGCGCGACGCTCCTGGTTGAACCCGCGGGTCATGACCTGCTGGTAGATGGCGTCCCGTTCGGTTGCCCACCGGGCGGTGTCGCCTGGGCGCCCTCGGCGGTGCGCGATGCGGATCGCACGGTCGAGTGCGACCCAGGACAGCACCCGCCCGTAGGTGAAGTCCTGCCGGCCGGACCGGGTCTCCCAGATGCCGTCCTCGGGCTGGTCCCAGTGCTCGCAGAGCCAGTCCACCAGAGCCGCCGTCTTCTGCCACCCCTCGTACGGCGGGATCAGCCCGTTCCGGTCCGCGAGTTCCAACGAGAGGAGCGCCTCGCCGTAGATGTCGAGTTGCAGTTGGCCGGCCGCGCCGTTTCCGATCCGCACCGGAGAAGAGCCCCGGTATCCCTCCAGGTGACCCAACACCTCCTCGTTGAGGTCCGGTGAGCCGTCGATCCGGTACATCACCTGAAGGGGCAGGCCGCCGTCCCGGGCCTCGCGGATGCGCTCGTTCAGCCAGAGCAGATACTTCTGGGCCTCGTCGGTGAAGCCCAGCCGCAGCAGCGCGTGCACGGAGAAGGACGCGTCCCGGACCCAGGTGTAGCGGTAGTCCCAGTTCCGCTGCCCGCCGATCTGTTCCGGCAACCCGGCGGTCGGTGCGGCGACCAGGGCGCCGGTCGGCGCGTACGTCATCAGTTTGAGCGTCATCGCCGACCGCTCGACCACCTCCCTCCAGCGGCCCTTGTAGCGGGAGCCGCCCACCCACCGCCGCCAGTAGTCGCGGGTCTCGGCGAGCAGGTCGCACGCCTCCTCGGTGCTCATCGCGCGGGGCGCGTGCGGGCAGGCCGTCTCCAGGACGACCCCGCCGATGTCACCCGCGTGCAGGGTGAACGACGCGGACACGCCGTCCGCGTCCCGCCGGATCCCACTCGCGTCGAATGTCCGTTCCGAGTCCTTGAACGCGGCGAGGGTGAGGGTCAGAGTCGGGCTCCGGAAAACGTCGCCCTCGGGGTGCACCTCAAGCTCGTACGGGTCACGCCCGTAGTTGAACCGTGGACGGCAGTCGAAGCGGAACCGCATGCTCCCCCGGACCATCCGCACCAGCCGGATCAACCGGTGCTGGTCGGTGGCGCGTTCGCCGGTGACGGGCATGAAGTCCAACAACTCCCCCACGCCGTCGGCGCTGTGGAAGCGGGTGATCAGGATCGGCGTACCGGGTAGGTACAGCTGCTTGCTCGTGTAGTCGATGCCGTCGGGCGTGAGCCGGAAGTGGCCGCCCTTGTCATGGTCGAGCAGCGCAGCGAAGACGCTCGGTGAGTCGAAACGGGGCGCACAGAACCAGTCGACCGCGCCGTCCGCGCTGATCAGCGCGGCGGTCTGCAGGTCACCGATCAGACCGTGCGCCTCGATCGCCGGATACGTCGCTTCCACGTTGGGTCCCCCGCCGCTCGTGATGGCAACGGCGGCGACTACCCGGGGAAGTTGCGGGCTACACGCGGACTCCTCCGAACCCGCTGGTAATTGCGGAAGCAAAACTTCCGCAATCGCCGATAGCGTCCCTATCGACGACATCGACGAAGGGACACCTGATGAGCCTGCGAGGATTCGCCACACTCAACATCTGGGCCGACGACGTGGAGGCGGCAACCGCCTGGTACGCGAACTTCCTCGGGGTCGAGGCGTACTTCATGCGCCCGGGGCCCGACGGGCGCCCGGCCTACACCGAGTTCCGCATCGGCGACTACCAGGCCGAGTTGGGCATCATCGACCGCAGGTACGCGCCGTCCGGGGCCGCGACGGGGCCCGGCGGCGCGGTCATGCACTGGTGCGTCGACGACCTCGACGCCACCGTCGAGCGACTCCTGGCGCTGGGGGCCACGGAGTACCAACCGATCACTCCGCACGGCGACGAGGGGTTCATCACGGCAGCGGTGGTCGACCCGTTCGGCAACGTGCTGGGCGTCATGAGGAACCCGCATTACCTCGACGTCCTCGCGTCGCTGAAGGCAACCTGACGCGGTCGGCTTTCCCGACGCGGCGGCGGTGCCCGCCGCAGGGCCACCCGCTCAGTCCCACTCGTCCCGACCCGACGTCCGCCGCACCAGCGCTCCCGCCTCCTCGGTGTCCAACCCGCTGGCGATGAGCAGGTCCTGGCTGGCGGTGCGGAACTCACCCGCGGCGATCATTCCGGAGTAGCCCAACCGGTGGGTGTGCGGGCGGGTGGGATCCGCGGCAGCCTCTCCCTGTGCCTTTTCGACCAGCTCGACAGCGGTGATGATCTGCCGGCGCCCTTCCTGGGGGTCCGCCCGCTCGGGGGTGGTGGTGCGTCTCAGTGTCTGCACGCTGGTGGCCAGCAGGTCGATGGCCGCCGCGAACTCATCCGGTATCGGCTCATCGTCCCGGAGAGCCTTGGTGAGTCTCCTCGCGACGGCCCGACAGCCGTACAGGCTGCGTTCGAGATGGTGGATGGACCGGGTGTATTGGGCCAGAATCTTGCGTTGGCGCCACCGTAGTGGTGCCAGTCGCACCACTTCCTGGGCCGCCCCGAGCCCCTCGTCCAGCGCGGTCATCCGTGATCCAAGGATCCGCAGACCGGTCAGACTCTGCTCGGCGCTGACAAGGTCCCGACGACGCAGCGCCGCGGCCAGGTTGTGCAGGGCGGCGATGGTCGGGTCGAGGATCGGCTCGGCCAGCCGCTGCACCGTCCGCTGCGGGTGGATGGGCACCAACAGCAGGCCGACCGCCAGACCGATGAGCCCGCCGACTGCGGAGTCGACGAAGCGGGGAACGGACAGCTCACGAACGGGCGGTTCCAGGGTGGCGATGAGCACCGCGGTGCCGCCGGCCTGGGTGAGCAGGGATCCGCCGCCCTTGAGCAGCACGGCGACGATGATCGCCAGCACCACGACCAGACCGGTCTGCCAGGGCCCGATGCCGAACATCGACATGAGTGCGTCGCCGACAGCGAGGCCCAGGACCACCCCGACCAGCAGCTCGACGGTGCGCCGCAGGCGTGTGCCCATCGAGGCGGCCACGATGCCGACCGCGGTGGTGGGCGCGAGGACCGGGGAGGGGTTGTCCAGGAACTGGGCTCCCACGAACCAGGCGAGCGTCGCCGCGACGCCGGCCTGCACGGCGAGCAGCCCGAAGAGGCGGAACCGCCAGACGCGGGCCTTTACCGCGTGTCGTAGCCGCGCGCGCAGGCCGGCCACCGTCCGGTCGGTCCGGGACGCCTCACCCGATGCTGGGTCGGAGTGGGCTGCCGGCTCCTGATTCGCGGGCATTCGCGCCGCTTACCCGCCGAAGGCGAACCTATCCGGTGGTAGCGCAATATCGCGTGCGGTTGCCTCAGTGGGCGGGATTCGGCGTGTGCGGCAGTCGACCGAGTTGGCGCCAGTCGGTCTCCGCGACGTCGACGCCGTAGTGCTTGGCGGCGGCGAGGATGTTCTGGAAGGCCAGGTCCCGGTCCGCGTCGGTGACGCCCTGCACCTGGTCGAAGCGTGCGATGGCGTTACGGACGTGACCGGCGTCGGTCATGGGTTCCTTGCGCTCCTTGGGGAACGCGAAGACGGTCTCCGGCAGCTCGCGCTTGTCCTTGCTCGACAGGCCACCGTGCTTCTCGTGGGGTTTCCAGGTTGAGGTCATCACCCACCATTACCCACTCGTTGTCCGGCAGCACCTCCGCTCACCGGCGAGAAGCTCCCCGCTTCAAGGAAGGTTCAAGTAGCCGGGGGCCAGGCCCGTGTCGGCCTGGCCCCGCGGTCCGGTCGGTCAGCTACGCAGCGTCCACTGCTGGTTCGTGCCCCCGTTGCAGGACCAGAGGATGAGCTTCGTGCCGTTGGCGGTGGCGGCGCCGAAGGCGTCGAGGCAGAGCCCGGACTGGGCGTTCGTCACGGTGCCGTTGGTGTTGACGTTCCACTGCTGGTTGAGCCCGCCGTGGCAGTCCCAGATGATGACCGCCGTGCCGTTGGCCGTGCCGGCCCCGGAGGCGTCCAGGCACTTGTTGCCGTAGACGGTCAGCTGCTTGCTGGAGGTGTGGGTCCAGCGTTGGTTGGTGCCGGTGGAGCAGTCCCAGAGTTGCGTCTGGGTGCCGTTGGTGGTCGAGGCGTTGGGCACCTCGACACAGCGGCCGGACTGGCCACCCACGAGCTGTCCGTTGCCCGTACCGCTGCCCCCGCCCTGCTGCTGCCGGACAATGGATGTCGACTCGGTCGACCGGTTGCCCTGTGCGTCGACGACGTAGAGCCGGTACTCGCCCTGGGTGGCCGGCACGGCGATGGACGTGGCGGTGCCGGCTGCCCTGGTCATCGTCGCGCCGGCGGTGAAGGTGGTCGTGCCGGACGGGGCCAACCACACCGACCTGGTGGCGTCGCCGATGCTCCGGATCGGGATCGACGCCGTGGCGCTGGCGACGAACGTGCTGGCCGGCAGCACGTAGTTCGGTGCGGAGAAGGTGCTCGCCGGAATGATGTCCCGGTACGCGTCCTCAAGGCCGGAGCTCGCGGCGATGTTGTAGGCCGCCGCCGGCCAGACATAGTCGGAGGAGACGAGGATGTCGCCGATCGTGCTGTTCGGCAGACTCTTGTTCGAGACCTTGTTGATCGGGCCGTAGATCTGCGTGATGCTCAGATCGTGCTTACGCCCGAAGTCGTCTGAGTTGATCATCCAGGTGACGTTCTTGTCGATACTCAGCACGTTGTCGCGGAACGTGATGAACGCCGACCCCTCGTCCGGGTGCAGCCCATACTTGTGACCCGACGGGACGCCCTGGAGATAGTTGTTGGTGATGGTGGTTCCCGGCTGACTGCCCAATGTGTAGATCGGCGCCGTGTCACTCAGCCGCTGCACCGTGTCGATGATGTGGTTGTAGCTGATGGTGTTGTTTCTCGCCGTCGTGGTCGGTCGGTTCGGCACGATCGAGCCCGACGATCCGTCGAAGTTCCACCAGCCCCAGCCGAGCGTGATGCCGGACCATGGGGTCTTCTCGATCCGGTTGCGCTGGATGGTCAGGGTGTCGGCGAAATACGCCGAGATGGGGCTGTGCCCGTTGAACAGCACGGCACTGTCGTACAGATAGTTGTTCTTGATGTCGATGTTCTTCGGCAGCCCTTCGACCTGCGCGGAGTATTTCTCCCGGTTGGTCGAGGTGCCGTCTCCGATGTAGACGTGCTGCGGATGGCCCACGGTGATGGCGGACCCGGCGATGTCGTTCGTGTGGTTGCCGATCAACTGCGTGCCCTGCACGTCGTTGATCATGTTGATCCCGTCGGCGCCGGTGTGCTGGATCCGGTTGCGTTGCAGGAGGATCCCGTCCGCGTTCTGGATCTGGATGATGCCGGGCGTCACATCCACGTTCCGGTAGTGGTAGACGTGGAAGTTGCCCTTCGCGTACACCTGGGCACCGAGGTTGCCCTGCTGCGCCTGCTTGAACGACGCGCCGGCGACGTTGAACAGGTTCCAGTCGGAGTGCTGCACCGTCAGCCCGGAGAACGTGATGTTGCGCGCGTGGCTGCTGGTCGAGGTGCCGGCGACCCGCAGCAGGTTGGTGACGTTGTTCGGCGCGTAGACCGTCGCGGTCGACATGTTGTCGGCACTGGCCTTGTAGTAATAGACCGTCCGGGTGCCCTTGTCGAAGTAGAACTCACCGGGCGCGTCCAGGAACTCGTAGGCGTTCATGAGCTTGTGGGTGCCGCCCACCTGGGCGTTGCCGTTGAACGCGCCCTGGGCGATGGCAGCGCCCGGCTGCTGGAAGAGGGCCACCCGGTTCGCGCCGTCGGAACTCGTGGTCACCTGACGGACGCCCACGATGGCCGTGGTCCAGGTCGTGCCCGTCTCGATCTCGATGTCGTCCTGGTTGCGAGCGATGGCCGGGAAATCGTTCAGGCTGTATTTGGCGCCGTCGCACTGCGACCCCGACTCCCAGGCCCACGCGGCCTGGTTGGCCGTGATGTTGTACGTCCCGTAACAGCCCGCCGAGCTGATCGTCTTCGACGCCATGTACGCGCGCTTGTCGTTGACGTAGAGCGCCCGCAGCTTGTTGGAGCGGTCGAGCGGGGCCTTCCAGATGTTGCCGCTGTGCTGGGTCCACCCGGTCACCTGAACACCCCCGTCGAGAACCGGCTTCTCGTTGGGATAGGCGCCGTAGATGACCCGGTATCCGTTGGTGCCGGAGTCACCGGCACCGAATTCGACAGTGCTGCTGATCGGATAACTGCCACCGCGGAGATACACGTTGATGTCGCCGGTCATGCTCGCATTCACCGTACGGACGACGTCCCGTGCGCGTTCCAGACTCTTGAACGGCGATTGGATGGTCCCCGGATTGGTGTCATTTCCGTCCGGGGCGACATAGTAGGTCGCCTGGACTGCGGCCGAGGCCGGCATCTGTTGGGTGAGCACGGCCGGCAGCGTCGCGGCGACGAGCGCCGCGACCGCCAGCAGGGACGTTCGAGCGGTGGATGCGGTTGACTTCACGTGCTGTTCCTTTCCATTGCCGTCGACATGGACCTGCCTGCGTATCGAGCGACGAGTACGGAAACAGCGACGCCACTGAGGACCGGCGGGGACGTCTGTCGCCCGACCGCACTCTTTTGCCAATCGCTCCGAATTCTTCCCGCAAAGCGTAGGTCACACGTCTGACCATTGCAACCGGCAATTGGAAGCGGTCAATGCGCAAATGAGGTCGGATCGGGCAGAGCGCGCGTGCTGGCCAGCGCAGCTTCTGCCGCATCGTCCGACGAATCAGTGACGACGTGCCCGCCATCGCGCAGCCGGCGGGCGGGCACGTCAGAGCCGACCGGGGGCCGGGTCGACGATCGACCCGACCCCCGGTCGCCGGTCACCTGATGGAGAAGTCCGCCACGCGCAGCGCGGAGTCGAACACCAGGTACACGTCCTGCTTGCCGGCGGCCCCGGCCAACTCGGTGCTGATGCTGACGTACCGGTAGTCGTCGCCGGTGCTGGGCACGGTGGCCGTGCCGAGCAGTCGGCCGGTGGGCGATCCCAACCGGACCTCGACGGCGCCCGCTCCCGCACCGGCCCTGGCGACACGCGCGGTGAAGGTCCGCGCGCCGGGACGCAACGCCGAACCGTCGAAGGAGATCCACTGACCGGCGGCGGTGGCCCCGACGGCCGTACCCCGGACCTTCGTCTCGTCGACGAGCCGGACCCCGGCGTACCGGTCGAAGTTCTCCGCCCGGGTGGGCCGGGACAGGTCCCGGGCCGGGATCGTCTCACCGCGCACCCGCACCGCGGCCCGGGCCCGGATGTCCTGCGCGGACGCCCCGACCATCAGGTCGTAGGTGGACGACTCGACCACCCACCGGCTGCGGGTGACGTCCCAGTGCGCCAGGTCGGCGGCGGGCAGTCGGAGCGTCACGGTCCGGGTCTGCCCGGGCGCGAGTTGCACCCGCTGGAACGCCTTGAGCTGGCGGATCGGGGTCTTGTCCCGCGAGGTGCGCTGATGGGTGTAGAGCTGGACCACCTCGGCGCCGGCCCGGGCGCCGGCGTTGGTCACGTCGACGCTGACCGCGATCGTGTCGTCGGCCGCGACCGAGTGGGCACCGGTACGCAGCTGGCCGTACCGGAAACGGGTGTACGACAGCCCGTGGCCGAACGGGTAGAGCGGCTTCGCGCGGTTGTACAGGTAGGTCTGGCCGGACGAGATGATGTCGTACTCCAGCAGGTCCGGTGGCAGTTGTGAGTCCGAGCGGTACCAGGTCTGGGTGAGCCGGCCGGACGGGTTGCGGTCGCCGAAGAGGACGTCGGCGACGGCGTGCCCGGTCTCGGCGCCCGCGTGGGTGGTCCAGACGATGGCCGGAACGTGCTCCTGCTCCCAATTCAAGGTGACCGGGTAGCTGGTCTGAAGCACCAGCACCGTACGCGGATTGGCCTTGGTCACGGCCTTGACCAGCGCCTCCTGGCCGGCGCTCAGGGCCGTGGAGGTCCGGTCGTGCGCCTCGCGGCCGTTGATGAACGGGTTGCTGCCGACCACCAGCACGGCGGTGTCGGCCGCCTTGGCCGCCGCCACGGCACGGTCGATCCCGCTGCTGACCACCTCACGACTGAAGTGGGTCGCCTCCGTCGCGGTTGACGCGCCGAGCTTGAGGGCGCCGTCGTCGCCGACCGTCACGTACCGGTCGGGGCCGAACCAGCTCTCCTTCGTCTCGTAGCCGACGTAGCGCAGCGCCACCGTGCCGTCGGCCTGCGGCTCCAGCTTGAACTGCTGCTGGACGTACCAGCCGTTCGGCTGCTCGTCGCGGGTGAGGAACGGCCCCCAGTTGTAGCCGAGGTAGCGGCCGTTGGCGGCGTTGCGCAGGGTCACCACGTCCTGGCCCCAGTCCACCACGTCGAACTGGGCGGCGAGTTCGGCGCTGACACCGGTGGCGGCGACCGGGTCGGCGTCGGTGGTGCCGGTGGCCGTGACGTACCGGCCGGTCGCCGGGTCCTTCAGGGCGATCCGGTCCGCCCCGTCGAGCCCGCTCACACTGGCGGAATCACCCAGCCGCTCGCGGATGCCGTCGAGCGCAGTCACCTCGTACGGCAGATCGCCGCCGTACCAGTCGGAGTAGAGGGTGTCGGCCAGCGGCCCGAGCACTGCCACCTTGCGGGTCCGGGCGGGGTCCAGTGGAAGCGCCTGGCGCGTGTTCTTCAGCAGCACCATGGCCTCACCGGCGGCCTGGCGGGCGAGTCGTTGGTGTTCGGGGCTGTTGATGACGTCCGGGGTGATGCCCCCGAACCGGCCGCCGCCCGGGTCGAACTCACCCAGCCGGAACCGCACGTTCAGGGTCTCCCGGATCCGGGCGTCGATGTCTCCCTCGGTGAGCAGACCGGTGGCCAGCGCCTGCTTGATCGCGGTGACGGTCGGCTGCGCGTTGGTGTCGTCGGTGATGAAGCTGTTCAGGCCGGCCTTGACGATCGCGGCGTTGCCCTCGGGGAGGGTGGCGTAGTAGCCCTGGGAGCCGATGAGGTTGTTCGGCGCCCAGGCGTCCGTGACGTTGAGCAAGGGCTGGTCGGTCCACCCGCGGACGACGGTGGCCAGGTCTGGATCCACTGTGGCCGGACGACCGTTGACCAGGTTGTACGACGCCATCACCCCGGTGGCCGCGTCGGCGGCGATGGCCGGTTTGAAGGCGGCGCGGTCGTACTCGTTGAGCACCCTCGGGGGCACGTTCGACGAGGTCACGTCACGCCGGACCTCGTTGTTGTAGGCCAGGTAGTGCTTGAGGGTCGGCGCGCTCTTCAGGTGGTCCGGGTCCCCGCCGGTCATCCCCGAGCCGTACGCGGTGGAGATGGCAGCGGTGAGCATCGGGTCCTCGGAGTAGCCCTCCTCGTTGCGGCCCCACCGGGGGTCGCGCAGCAGGTTGACCACCGGTGCCCAGAGGTTGAGACCCCAGACCCGGGGGTTCTGCGCGTGGTAGCCGCGCGCCTCGTCGCCGACGGCGGAGCCGACCTGCCGGATCAGGTCGGTGTTCCAGGTGCTCGCCATGCCCACCGGTTGCGGGAAGACGGTGCCGCGAGCCTTGACGACCGCGCCGTTGTTGTCGATGTCGGTCGACCAGGCGACGCCGTGCAGGGCCTCGGTGCCGGTCTTGAACAGGCCGATTCCCAGCCGGGGGATGGCTGGCTGGTACTGGTGCAGCATCGAGATCTTCTCGTCCTGCGTGAGCCGCCCGAGCAGGTCGTCGACCCGGGCGCTCACGGGCAGATGCGGATCCCGGAACGGGTAGGTGGGTTCGGCGAGTGCGGTGCCGGGAACCGCCGGTAGGGCCAGAAGGGTGAGCGCGAGCACGGTGAAACCGCGCCGAAGGCGCCGGTTGCGCATGTGGATCTCCTCGTGTCGTTCGGCAGACGCCCAGCGGGGCGCCAAGACCGACGTGACCAGGCTCGACACCCGGCTGACGGGCCTGAACGACGGGTCGTCGAAGCGCTTCGACGATGTGGCCGCGTCATCACGGCCAGGATTGTGGTGATCCCCGCAACCATAGATGCGCGCCTATTGGCGAGGCAAGGTCGCCCGGCGGGAGGTTCAACGTCGGTTGGCCGACGAGTGGCCTGAGATCGGCGGCTGACCCGCACGCGTCAGCGCGGTTTCAGGGCCCTTTCCGGCTGCTCAATACGTTCGCGACATGACAATCAAACGTTCCACGCGTACGAGGCGCGGGACTGCTGTGGTGGCGATGATCGCAGTCACCGCGGCAGGTGTGCTGTTCGGCGAACCCGCGTCGGCCGATCCCGTCCCCGTCCCTGTCCCCATCCCTCAGGCGGCGCTCACCGATCGCGCCTTCGGCCAGGTTGCCGAGATCCACTTCCAGGGCGCCGATCGGATCAAGGCCGTCGTGCTGTCGGCCGAGTTCGTCCAGTGGCATCGGCTGCACCCGAACGCCACGGCCGGGAAGGCACAGACCCAACTCGCGGCGCGCAAGCAGCTGCTCGACAGCTCGCTGACCGCGTACGACGTGTTGGTGCCCGAGCAGGACCTGCTGCTCAGGTCCGTCGACATCCTGCTCGGCACGCCCGGCGGTGACACCCGGACCTCGCCGGAGATCACCGGGCTGGTCGGGGCCGTGATCGGAAAGACCGTCGAACCGTGGGACACCCGCGAGGAACTCGCCTCCGGCGCCCTGCGTACCGCCCAGTGGCTGCGCGGCCGTGACGACGCCCTCGCCGCCGTCTGGTCCGCGGTCCGACAGGCGGGGGCAGCCAACGCGCCGGTCGCCACCGCCTGGAACACAGTGCTCGGTGCGCCGGTCGGGGTGGACGTGACCAGCACCTACGAGGAGCTCACGCAGGATCCCGGTCTTTCGCACGTGGACCTCGACGCGATCCTGGCGCTGCGGGACGACCCGGTGACGTACGTCGCGGCGGCCAAGCAGCAGCTCGCCTCGCTGCACGCGCAGCTGCTCGGCCTGAGCTTGGAGATCCGTCTCGAGATCGGCGAGAACAACCGCAAGTGTCCGCCGGAGGGGCCGCCGAGCGCCGAGTGCACCGCGGCGGCCAGGAAGGCCGCCGAGGACCGGGACAAGGCACGGCAGCAGACGATCTCCGACGTCAAGGCCGGGGTGGGCATGGTGTCGACCATCATCGGGTTCGCCGACCCCGACGCCGGCAAGAAGTCCAAGGTGATCGGCGAGGCGGTCCTCACCACGATCAGCGCCATCTCCAAGTACGCGGCGGCAATCGCGGGCCGTGGCCTGGCGGGCTCGATCTTCAGCACCGCGACCTTGGCGATGACCGGCAACATCTTCGGCGCCGTGATGTCGATCGTCGGGCTCTTCGGCAGCAGCGGACCGTCGCTGGATGCGCAGATACTCGCCCAGGTCAAGGCACTGCGCGACGAGGTGCGGGCCCTCGGCGACGAGATGCGCGCCAGCTTCGCGCGGGTCGAGGCCCAGATCAACACGGTGTACGCGAACATGATGGCCCAGTTCGACAAACTGAACGCGGCGATCGCCGGCAACACCGCCCAGATCACCCTCGTCCAGCAGCAGGTCGCCCAGCTCGGCCTCCGCCTGGAGGACATCGCCGCCACCGTCCTGGCCGCGATCGGCGACGCCACCCTGCACGACGCCCGCGCCGACATCAACCAGTACATCGGCTACCTGGAGAACTTCGGCCAACCGATCCCCACGTACGGCGAGTTCGTCGGCCCGGAGAACGAGTTCCACCTGACCGCCACACAGTTGGCCAGCGGCAGCGCCTTCGTGGTGCCCAGGACCGACGCCGACAACCCGGCGCTCGACCCGACCACCGTCCTCAACAGCTTCGGCGAGGCCCGGTCGATCAACTACCTGGCTCGGGTGGCCAGCGGGCGTGACCCGTCGATGGTCGAACCGGCGACGCCGGTCGGCAACCCGACGGTGTGGAACCTCGGCGCGCAGGCGTACTCCATGTTGTTGCTGCAGAACCCGACGTACGCCGCCCAGGTCAGCACCAGCCGCGCGGCGCAGATCGAGGCGGAGGGCACCCGCATCGCGGATCTCGCGGCCAGCTTCGGTCGGCCGGTCGACGGCAACGCCAACGGCCTGATCAGGGGGCTGATCGACGAGTACGTCGCCGCCACCAACGAGCTGTCGACCGCGCTGGCCGCCCTCCGGACCAACGAGATCCAGGCCCGCTGGGAGCCCGACGCCAATGGCGTGCAGGTCAAGGTGCTCAAGAACTACGACCTGTTCTGGGACACGGACAAGCCGCTCGCCCCGGCACCGGCGAAGGCCGACGAGGCGATGGTGCCGGCGTGTGACGGCTCCCGGCAGATCGACCGACCCAGCAACGTCCGCTACGACCTGATGTCGAACATGGTGCAAACCCTCCAGTACGCGTACACGCCGCGCCTCGGCGAGCCGCCGGCGGGCGTACGGGAGTTGCCCGAGGTCGGCTACTGCTACACGCCGAGCTGGGTCCACACCCGGACGACGGACAACGGAGGCGTGATCCGCTCCTACGGCAAGCTGCGGTTGCAGATCCACAGCCGGTTCCGGCTGAACTCGTCCACGGCCTGGCAGAACTCACGGACCGCCGACTACACCTGGCCCGGCGAGCAGGTCTACCACGTCTACTGCGAGTTCTTCAGCTGCAACAACGAGACCACCCCCGAGCAGGCCCTGACCCAGAGGTGGCCGTCCGGCCGGTACACCTTCGCGAGCGCCGCCACGGCCGTGAACAACACGGCCCTGGACACCTCGCTCACACCGACCCTGCGCGGTTTCCTGCAAGCCCGACAGAAATCCCTCTACGACCGGGTACGCGAGCTGAGCACCCAGGTCAACGGGCCGGTGCCCACCGCGCTGAAGAAAATGAACACGTCCGCGCGGCTGCTCCAGGCGTACACCCGGTTGGGTCTGCCCAACGCCCTCGACTCGGACGACGTGTTGTCCGCGAACCTGTTCGGCCAGTACCAGATTCCGGTGAACATGCCGACGGACGCCAAGATCGGCAACGCCTACGCGAAGGCGGGCGGCAACTACGCGCTCTGCGGGCCCGCACCGTGCTCGCCCGACACCAGCCGCCCGCTGCGCGACCAGGTCAGCCTCAAGCTGCCCTGCGAGCCGGCTGTCGACTCGTCCAACCTGCCCGGTGACCCCCTCGGCGACTGTCTGATCACCAGCGCGCGGTCGCGTGCCAACGCGCTCACCCAACGGTACGAGACCTGGGCGGACCAGATGACCGCCGGGCTGCACCGCGAGCGGGTGCCGTGGCTGAATGACACCCTCACCGGTCTGCGCATCACCACACGCCTGACCCACGCCAACTGACACAGGCGTTGCCGGCGCCTCCGGGCGCCGGCAACGTGCCGTCCGCCGCTGGGCGAGGCCCCTCGTGCCGGGCTACGGGACGATGGGGAGCACGTCGTCGTCACGCCCGGACTGGGTGAGTCCCGAGGCTGCGGCAATGGCCTCGACGGCTTCCTCCAGCCCGGTGGTCTCCGGGAGGACAAGCTCCCCGGGCCAGCCCAGCACGTCGTGCGCGGCGTACCAGCCGCTCATCTGCTCGGCGGTGAAGTCATTGACCTGCGGGCGCGTGAGGTGCCGGCGCAGGGTCTCGGGCAGGGACACGTCGAGGTAGCAGAACAGCGACCGCCCCCGGTGACCATCGCGCAGATCCGTGAGCATGCTCCGGTAGCGGCTGGCGTGCAGGATGCCCTCCAACACCACGTGGTAGCCGTGATCGAGCGCGAACCGCACGGTCTGCCCGATCAGCGCCGGAGCGGCACCGCCGGGCCGGTCCCGCTCACGCAACACGATGCGACGCATGTAGTCCTGCTCGACCAGGGCACAGCCCCGGCCGTGCCGACGCCGCAGGTCCCTGGCGATGCTGGACTTGCCCGAGCCGGAGTTGCCTCGAACGCAGACCAGGATCGTGCCCAGGCTGCCGGTCGGGACGGATTCAGTGGCCACGGCGCCCCCGCAGTCAGTCGTTGTGTACGGCCAGATTGCTTGCGGTCTGCGTGACTCCTTCCTGCCGCAGCTCCAGGATGTGACGCTGGTCGTCGGTCTGCACGAACCGGACTTCCAGATCGAGTCCCGGGTGCAGGTAGCGACCGCCCGGCTCCGCCAGCAGGACGACCGGCTCCTGGGCGGCGGCGGAGAAGGTCAGGTGGCCGTCGCTGACCGCGATGTCGATCGGGTAGTCGTCGCGTAGGACGTAACGGCCCGCCACGTCACCAAGTGGTTCGGCGCTGACATCGGTGGCGTAGCGACGGTCGGCAGCGGCACGGATGCTCGCCAGCAACTCCCACCCATCCTCCGAATTGGTCATCGCCGCGACCGCGGTGCCGCTGTCGGGCCAGACGTAGGAGAAGCAGGTATAGCCGACGTTCTGCCCGGTGTGCCCGAACCGTCGGCAACCGGCCCGGTCGGCGAGCTCGGTGCCGAGCCCGTAGACGCCGCCGGGGATCTGCGGTGACCACATCTCGGTGGCCAGGTCGCGGCTGAGCAGCTTCGAGTCCCCCGAGGCCGCCCGGGCGATCTCCAGGTCGAGCCGAAGCAGGTCGGTCGGGGTGCTCCACAACCCAGCTGCCGCCGTCTCCGGCTGCACCCGCCAACCGCCGGGCACCCCGGCGCCGCCCCCATGATGGCCACGAGCCACCGGATGCTGTCGCTGGTGCGGAAACTGCTGGTCGAAGCTGCTGTCGGCCATAGCCACCGGTTCCAGCACCAACGATCGCATGAGGTCCTCGAACGGGGTCCCCGTCACGTCCACCATCAACTGCTGGAGCACCGAGTAGTGGCTGCCCGAGTACCGGAAACGGCTACCCGGCAGAAGGGTCGACCGAACCGGTGGGGTGGTCGTGGAGCCGCCGCCCTCCAGGACCTGCAACAGCGACGGGGCTTGATCCGCGGCGTAGCCGCGATACCAGGTGTCGGACAAACCGGCGGTGTGCGCCAGCAGTTGTCGTACCGTCACCCGGGTTCGCTGACCCGCGCGGTCGAGCAGTTGCCACGAGGTGAGGTACCCGCTGATGTCGGCATCCAGATCCAGCACACCGTCCTGAACCAGCAGCAACGCACCGAACGCGGCGACATGCTTACTGATCGAACAGGCCGCGAACGCGGTGCCCGCGGTCACCGGCGTCGACGCCTCACCACCCGTGACGCCGTAGCCGCTCGCCCACAGCCGCCCGCTCACGTGCCCGACGGCGATGCTGACCCCCGGCACCTGGTAGGTGCGCATCAGATCGGACAACGTCGCCGTGTCCGGCGAGAGCCGCCCGGAAGACACGTGCCGGTCAAGTTCGCCCAGCAACAGGGCCCATTCCTGCGACAGATCCACGTCCTCCACGGCATCGATTCTTGACCACCCGTGCTGCCCGATCAACGCCGCGCCGCCGGGTCCGTCCCCCTCATGCAGCACGGTGCGCCACCGGTTCAGGTGTGCAGAGTCCGGCCAGGGCTGTGGCCGACCAGGGCACAGCCCCGGCCGTGCCGGCGTCGTAGCTCGCGGGCGATGCTGCTCTTGACCGAGCCGGAGTTGCCCCGGACGCAGACGAGGATCGTGTCCGGGCTGCCGGTGGGTTCAGCGAACACGATGCCTCGTCGGCTTCAGTCGTTGCGGACTGTGAAGCCGAGGGCGGCGACGGTCAGCTGGGTGAGGTCAGGAAGTTGATCCTCGCCGAGGGTGACGCCGCGCAGGTTGTCCAGCGGCGTCTTGAGGCCCTGGAGCCGGCTGCCACGCAGGTCGGTGCCGTCGAGGTGGCAGGACTCCAATTCCAGTCCGGCGAGGTCACACGACCGCAGCGCGATGCGAGGTAGCCGGCAGGAAGACCACCCGCCGTTGGTGAAAGTGCAGTCGGTGAACGCGACCGAGCCGGCGGCGGTGACGCGATGGAAGGTGGCGTAGTCGAAGCGGCACCCGTCGAACAGGACGTCCTTGAGGCGTACGTCGGTGAGTCTGGCGCCGGTAAATCGGGAGCCGGTGATGGCACAGCGTTCGATGGTGATGCCGGTCAGGGTCGCGCCGGAGAAGTCGCTGCGGGTGATCTCACAGCCGTAGAGGCCGCCCGCTTCCCAGGTGCTCTCGCTCAGGTCCACGCCGGTGATCAGGCTACTGCGGATACTGGCGTCCTCAAGTTGGGCCCCGCGCCACGCTGCGCCCTCGACGAGGGCCTCGGTGAGGCCGCCGGCCAGGTCCGTCGTAGTGTCGAGGTCGTCCGGTTCGAGGTCCGGCAGCAGAACCTTCACGTCGCCGATCGTGGTGGTGCGCATGTGTCCTCAACCTGTATGGGCACGGGGTAGGCACGCCACCCCGCGCGTCACGTAGGTCGACGCACCATCCCCCGCGCTGCTGCTCGGGCGAGGTCATCCACTGGGCTCGGGGCGCCGGGACTGGTTGGACGTTCCACCCAGCGACCCACGTACACGAAAAAGGCCCCGACCGGTGTGGACCACCAGGTCAGAGCCTTGATCGTTGGTGCGCCGCCAGGGACTCGAACCCCGAACCCGCGGATTAAGAGTCCGCTGCTCTGCCAGTTGAGCTAGCGGCGCTCGCCGGCAACGGGACGAGACGGTAGCACGCCCCGGACGCCGCCCCGAACGAGCAGGGGTCCGCCTTACCGCAGCGTCAGGGTGACCTGCCCGGTCGCGACACCGGACGGGTCCACCACCAGGGAGTACGTGCCGGTGGCCGGCAGCACTGTCGGCGCGATGTCGCCGGCCCCGTTGACCACGCAGCCGCTGGTGATGGGGCTGCCATCGGGGGCGCGCAGCTCCAGCACGCCGCACTGGTCGGGTAGGTCGGAGGCGGTCGCGGTCAGCCTCACCGACGTGCCGGCGTTGGCGGTGAACCGGTAGGTGGTGACCGCGCCGGGTTGGTCGACGGTGGCGACGACCTGCGGCCCGCCGACGGTGATCGTCGCCGCCCGGTCGCGGCTGCTGACGAGCCGCAGTGTGGTCGCGCCGGTGCCGCGTCCGCTGGGGTCGACCACCACGGTGTACGTCCCGTCGGCGGGCAGCAGTGTGCCGTCGATCTCGCCGACGCCGTTGATCACGCAGCCGCTGTGCAGCAGCCGGCCGTCGGTGTCGCGCAGTTCCAGTGGGGAGCACTGGTCGGTCAGTGTGCTCGTGGGCACCTCGACGAAGACGCGCTCACCCTGCCGCCCGGTGAACCGGTACCGGGCCCGCGCGCCGGGCTGTTCCAGTGTCGCGATGACCGTCGGGCCGTTCGCTTGCAGCGTGCCGTCGACGTCCCGAGCCGCGTACACCAGGATGGCGGCTCGTCCGGTGTCGCCGGGGGCGGCGGTGACCCGCACGGCGTAGTTGCCGGTGGCGGTGAGGTCGACGCGGTCGATGTAGCCGACGCCGTTGATGGCGCAGCCGCTCGCGATCTCCCGGCCGGTCGGGTCGGTGAGCGTGTACGGCGAGCAGCGGTTGCCGATCCCGGGCGCGGTGGCGTCGACGAAGATGACGTCTCCGGCCCGGCCGGGGAATGTCAGCGGCGCCCCGCCGGGGGTCAGGCTGGCGGTCGCCACGGGTACGGCGGTGATCGGCGTGGCGGCGGGCGGGGCGACCCGCTCGGTGGTGGCGCCAGCCACCGCGAACTCGGGGCGGCCGCTGACCGCGACGTCGAAGACGCACTCGGCGAGCTGGGCGGGGGCGGTGACGCCGGCCCACCGGCAGATCTGCTCGGCTGTGGCGCGGCGGGCCGGGTCGAGGTCGCCGACGGTGACCTCCCGTTCGGGGAAGGCGCGGTCGGTGAACGTGCCGGTGTCCTGCCCGTCGTCGTAGTGCAGCAGCGAGCGGTCCGGGGTGATCCGCCAACTGTCCGCGTACGTCGGGTAGAGCTGCGCGAACGGCACCGGCTGGGTGAGCGCGGTCCCGGAGGAGGGGGCGATGTCATCGGTCGGGTCGCCGTCGAAGTCGCCGAGCAGGCCGCGTACCTTCCCGGCCCGGCCGTCGGCGAGCTTGACCAGCACCCGGTAGCCGTAGTGGCCGATCTGGTCCACCGCAGCCGCCGAGCCGTCCGGCCAGGTCACGTCGTACCCGTCGGTGGGTGCGGTGTCGGAGGGGCGGCGGGTGAGGGTGCCGCCGCCGGGCAGGTCGGTGCGTTCCGGCGGCGCGGCCAGTGGCGCGCCGTCGACGTGGACCCGGGTGCCGCCGTTGGTGAGCGTGAGCGCGACCCGGTGGGCGCCGGTCCGGAACGCGACCGCCGAGTTGACCGAGGCGGTCCGGGTGCCGGCCATCGGCGCCTGCCGGACCTGCACCTCCAGCGGGTCGTTGCCGGTGGCGGTGACCAGCGTGAACTCGCCCACGGCCTGGAAGTCGTAGGCGACCCGGTCGAATGTGACCAGGTGCGGGTCGCCGTTGCTGCCGCCGCAGTTCGCGCCCTCCTCGCAGAGCTTCACCGGACCCTTCTGCGGGGGCGTCTTCTTCGCCGGTTTCTTGCACTCGTCGAGGTTCTTTGGCAGCGGCTTCCCGTCGTACTCGGTGCGCGGCGGCAGGCCCTTCGCCGTCCGATAACGGTTCTCCGCGAGAGTCGCCTTCACCTCGGCGGTACGGATGCCGGTGCCGCCGCAGTCGCCCTGCGGAACCTTGCTCTGGGAGATGTCGTCGGCGTGGTTCAGCTCGTGGTAGAGCGCGGCGCAGGGGTCCCGGGACACGCCGTCGCCGTACGGGTCGACGGAGGTCGGATTCCAGGTGACCGTCGAGGAACCCTTCCCGTCGGGGCTGTCCGGGGTCTCGAACGCGCCCGAGCCACCGGGGGTCGGAATGATCCGCACCCGGGGGGACTTCTTGTCCCGCAGCCGCGGCAGCACGCCGGACGGGTCCCCGCCGGGCGCGGCGAACCCCTTCAGGCAGTTGTCGACCGCGCCCTGGAAGTCGACGCCGCTGACCGGCACGCCACCGGTCGGGTCCACCGCGTAGTCGGCCCGGGCCGGTCGGGAGCCGCCGACGACCAGCGCGCCGACGGACACCAGCAGCAGGGCCACCGCGGCGGCGGTCGGCCGGCGGCGACGTGCCCGCAGCAGGACCACCAGCGCGACACCGAACAGCGCCAGCAGCAGCCCTCCGCCGGCAAGCCACAGCCAGCGCTGGCCGGTCACGCCACCGCCGTCGCCAACGGTGAAGGTGGTGGTCCGCAGTGTGGTCCCGCCCGCGCAGAGGCTGGTCGCGCCGGTCACCGGCAGTGGCAGGTAGCCGGCCGTCACCTCGTACCGGCCGGGCGCGCCGACCGGCCAGAGCGTGTCCAGGCCACCGCCGTCCGGGGTGGCGGCCACCGAGCGGAGCACCACCGCGTCGGGCGTGTCACCGTCATGCAGGCGTACGCCGGTCAGGCTCACCGTCGTGGTCGCACCAGGCTCCACGGTGGTGAGGCCGGCGGTGGCGGCAGCACCGATGCCGTCGTCGTGGAAGCTGCGGGCCAGCGTCGGCGTCAGGTCGCGTCCGTCGAGGCGTACCCCGGTCACCTGAACCGTGCCGACGGCGCTGGTCGGCAGCGCGCACGCCGCGTCGGTGGTGTTCGTGACCGCGAGGTCGAGGCGGACCTGGTCGCCGGCCCGGTAGTCGGCCTGGCCGGGCCGCAGGGCCAGGCCGAGGCCGCCGTCGGCGGGCGCCGCGGCGGCGCTCACCGCGCCGACCGTCAGGGCGGTCAGCAGTACGGGAAACGTGGCCGCGAGTCGCACCGTCCACCTCATGGTGCGGACTGTAGGGGCGCGACGGCCGGTCTCCGCACGCTCTGTCGGGGACCGGTCCCAGCCGGGGCGCGGTGGCCGTGTCCAGCAGTCCGCCAGGCCCGGTTGATCAAGCGGGTACGCTCGTTACCGCTGCATGCTGCGCTGCCTGGCACCAAAACGGTGCCGAACGGCCGGCTCGGCCGCGAGCCGCAGTGGATCCGAGGAACCTCGCGCCGCTCCAGGGGGAAGCAACCAGGTGAGCACCCATTCGATGTTGTTGTTCGTGCTCGCCGCTGTCGCGGTCATCGTCGTCGTGCGGTGGGTGGCGGCCCGCACCGGTCTGCCGGCCGCGGCGCTTCTGCCGCTCATCGGCATCGCGTACGCGCTGCTCCCCGGTCCCAACGTCGGCCTCGATCCCGACCTTGTGCTCATGATCGTGCTGCCGCCGTTGCTCTACAGCGCCGCACTGGACTCCTCGCTGTTGGACATCCGCCGGAACCTCCGCATCGTGGTCAGCCTGTCCGTGGTGCTGGTGCTCCTCACCGGGGTGCTGGTCGGCATCGGGTTCCACCTGTTCGTCGCCGGGGCGACGCTCGCTGCCGGGATCGCGGTCGGCGCCGCCATCGCGCCGCCCGACCCGGTGGCCGCCCTGGCGGTGGGCCGCCGGGTCAACCTGCCACCGAAAATGGTCACGATCATTCAGGGCGAGGGGCTGCTCAACGACGCCACCGCGCTGACGATGCTCAGCGTCGCGGTGGCCGCCGCCGTGGGTGGTGAGTTCTCGTTCCCGTCCGCCGTTGGCCAGTTCGTGCTGGCGGCGGTCGGCGGGGTCGCCGTGGGGGCGGCCGTCGCCTGGCTGGTACGTCTGGCCCGACCGTTCACCGCGGACCCACTGTTGTCGAACGCCATCTCGCTCGCGACACCGTTCGTGGCCTACCTGTTGGGCGAGGAACTGCACGTCTCCGGGGTGCTCGCCGTGGTGATCGCCGGGCTGATCGTCGGCCACAAGACACCCCAGCTCACCTCTGGCGCCGCCCGGCTGCAGACCAGCGCGGTGTGGCGGCTGGTCGACTTCCTCCTCGAAGGCTTCGTCTTCCTGCTGATCGGCCAGCAGCTTCCCGAAGTCGTCAAGGGCCTGCGTCAGTACGACACGTCGACCATCGTCATCGCCGTCGCGGTGTCGGTCGGCGTGGTGCTCCTGCTGCGCCCCGCGTGGCTGGTGATGACCCAGTCCCTCCCCCGGTCGTTGCACACCCGGCTGGGCGGCATCTCCGAGCAGGACGACCCGGACGAACCCGGGACTGCCCGGCAGATCGAGCGCGCTGACCGCAACGCCCGCCGACTCACCTCCCGCGAAGTGGTGGCTCTGAGCTGGTCCGGCACCCGTGGCGTGATCAGCCTGGCCGCGATCTTCACCCTGCCGCTGACCACCAACAGCGGCGCACCCTTTCCCGACCGTGACCTCCTGCTGTTCTGCACCTTCGTGGTAGTCCTGGTGACACTCGTCGGGCAGGGCATGACGTTCGCACCGCTCGTGCGGATGCTGGGCCTGCGCGCCAACGAAACAGACCAGGCCCGCGTACGCAACGAGGCCCGCTCGGCGGCGGTCGAGGCCGCCCTGGCCCGCCTCGACGAGGTTGCCGCCGCGGAGCCGGACAGCGCGGTGGCCGTCAACACCATCCGTACGCAGCTGCTGGCCCGACTGGCGCGCTACCGCGGGCGGCTGGACCTTCTGGAGCAGAGCGGCTCCGAGATGCCCACCTCACCGGAGTACGAGACGGCGCTTCGTGTCCGGCGGACAACCATCGACGCGCAGCGCGAGGAACTCGTGCGCTGGCGCGACTCCGGCCGGCTGCCGGATGAGGAGCTCCGCGTCCTGGAACGTGAACTCGACCACGAGGAGCTGCTGCTCCCGAAGCGGACCTCCAGCTGACCTGCCTCGCCAGTGCGGTGGACCCCACTGGCGAGGCAACGGTCGCTACCTCACCGCGCCAACTGGCGCAGGATCACCGGGTCCTTGATCTTCTTGTCGGCGGCCAGCAGCAACGCCTTGCTGATGATTTCGCCGAGCCGGCTGTCGCCCTCGAAGGGCAGGTACATCTCCGGCTGCTTCGCCTTCGCCGAGTCGGGGATGATGCACAGATACCGGTCCTCCGGGGCGATCAGGATGTTGCCCGAGCCGCAGTGGATGCGGTAGGTGTGCAGATCACCCCGCACTTCGAGGAACCGGTCAGTGAAGGTGCACCGGTTGGCAATGGCCAGCCGGGGAATCAGCTCGGCCAGCACCTCCCGGCGCGTCCGAGCGGGCGGGCTGAGGTCGCCGAAGCTGTTCTGCGACCAGTAGTCGCGGTACCGGCCCTGGGGACCACCGTCGTACCAGTTCGGGTCGTTGCCCACCCCGGCCGCGGCAACGAACAGGTCGACGTCGCGCATCACCTCGCTCAGCACGACCGCCGGAACCTCCTCCAGCGGCACCGGCGTGCGTTCCCCCCGGAGGAACACCAGTTGGTCGGTCCCCATCGTGTCGAACATCAGGTCGTCGCCCTGATCCTCGATCCCGGCGATGTGCAGCACGGCGCGCAGCTCCCAGTCCGGAAGAGCCAGCCAGGGGTCCTGGTAGCTGGCGCCGTCGTTGCGGTGTCGAACGTGCGACCAGCCGCGCCGGGACAGCAGCGCGATGAGACGGTGCTGGCGCACGATGTGCGCGGCGAAGCGGTTGGAGTACGTGCCGGTGGCCCGCTCCGCGTCGGTCAGCAGGTACTGCTCGCGGTGTGCCTGCTTGAACGGCTGGGTGATCGTGTGCCGGGCCAGGAAGTCCCGCCAGGCCAGGACCGTGGTCGGATCGTCGACCGGGTGCCACAGCCGCACCGTGGCGTCGCCAGCGGGCTCGAACACCGTGTCGTCCACGGTCCGCAGGGCGTCGGAGCCCCAGCAGCAGGCGACGCCGTCGACGGTCCAGATCAGCCGTCGGGCCAGGGTCCGGGCCAGCGGGTGGTCCAGGAACCGTTCCCGCCACTGCTCGACGGTCCACGCGCGGTCGCGCCGCAGCAGCCCCTCCAGGCGGTCGCGGGTCCCGATCAGCGTCGCGCCGATGTCCGCGACTGTCGCCTTCAGCTCCTTCAACTCCTCGCTGTGGTCCTTGCGCACCTGAGCCGGAGGAGCCTTGACCACCTTGCCGTCGGAGTTGCGCCACACCACTGTGGCGTCGACGCCGCGCACCTCGACCTCGTACGAGCTGTCACCCAGCTTGTCCGCGAGTGGCAGCCCGAAGCCGGGCAGCGCCATCTCCTCGACGTCCTCACGACCGATGCCGAGCGCCTCGGCGTGCGTGGTCAGGCCCTTCTCGACGATGCGGAGTGTGCTCTTGTAGGTCAGCCGCGACGCCAGCCTGGCGAGCTGCGCGAGGGCGGCGGGGTGATCGGTGTCGACGAGCACCGCGACCGCGACGTTCGCCAGCTTCGGGCTCGACGGACCGTGCCCGGGAACCTTGCGGGCGGCCCGTTCCGCGATGTGGCCGAGACTGCGCAGGGTCTCCTCCGACGGCGGGCACATCGCTCGCGTCCAGAGCAGACCCCACAGCACCCCGACGTTGTGCCGGTCGACCAACCGCGGCGGGTAATCGTCGACGTGACCGGGGCAGCACGTGGTCATGCGCAGCGGCAGACTGCGCGGCAGACCCACCAGCGGAAGCCAGTCGTCGAGCCGCTCGGTGAACTCGTCGACGCCGACCGCGTCGAGCAGAACCCGGGCGCTCTTCTGCCAGGCGGCCGTCGGCCGCGCCTTGTCCGCGCCGAGCAGGCAGTGGGCAAGCAACGCCTGCCACCCGGATCGGCGCCCCTCCGGCATCGCCTCGATGTCCACGACGGCCCGGTCAGCCCACTGCTCACCGACGTTGACGAGCGGCCACATCGCCAGGTCGTCCTCGCCCATGAGGGAGTATGCGCGCTCGATCCGCGTCCGACGCCACGTCGCCAGCGCCGCCGGATGCGAACGCCCGGCGAGGTGCTCGGCCTGTAGCGACTCCCGGGTGAAGCTCACCAGCGACGTGCTCCACCGACCGAATCCCAGCCACGCCTGGCCGCCCAGCCGGTCCAGCCAGGCGGCGCCGTTCAGCCCACCGCTCGAGAGCAGAACACGGATGAACGTGGTCAGCCCATCCCTGTCCTGCCCGGGCACGACCAACGCGTCGAACACCCTCTGCCGGACCTGCACCGGTTGCGCGGCCAGGATCTGCTCAACCCGCTCCCACACCTCGCGGCAGGCGGCCCCCCATGAGGATTCGCTGGTGATGTTGTGGTGGCGTGGCAGGCTTCCGATCACCGTCATCGCCGCGGCGACACGACGCTCGTGATCCGCCTCGGCGCCGTCCAGGGCCGCGATGGCGGAGCTGAGCAGCTCCGCCTGGCGCGTGGCCTCCGGCAACAACTCGATCTGCGGCGGAGCAAGATCGTACGGGCCGTTCGGATCGTTGAGCGCGGCGAGCAGCGTCCGGCTCGTACTGGCCGGCGCCCAGCCGCACACCACGGCCACCTGATCGACGAAGTCCCGCCGACCATGTGCGTTGAGGGTGTTCTCGCTCCGCTCACACCATCCCCTGACGGTGTCCACCACGTCGCGCAGTGCCAGCTCCGGATCGAACGTGTCCATCAGCCGCCCACCAGCGGGACGAGCTTGAGGAACGTGACGCGGGAGCCCGCGTGCAGGTGGACCTTGTCGTCCAGGCTGGTGACCTGACGGTCGTCGACCAGCACCACGAAACCGTTGCGGCCGAACGCCTCAAGCGTCGCCTGGGTCCGTTCCTCCGGATCGACGCCCGCGCCGGACTCGGCGACTTCCAGGACCACTCGCCGGCGGATCAGCTCGTCGAGACGGACTGTCTCGTCGAAGATTTCCATTGTCCACTCGGCAACGCTCGGCCCACCGGTCGCTTCATCGGCGATTGTGATCATCGGCATGGCGGAGACCGTAGCGTGGACCCCGGACATGCTGGGTGACGCGGAAGCGATCAGCGCCGCGACCTGGAACGCCTGTCGTTGGCCGACCGCCGGAGCCCCGTACCGTCAGGGCGTTTCGACGGTGACGACGCCAGTTTGTGTGACCTGGACGGGTGCCAACCAATCTCCCACGGTGTACGGCGATTTTTCGTGAAGGCGAGGTTGTGAGCGTGACCGATCACGCGTACCCGAACAGGACTGACCTGTCGGCGGTGGTGGACGCGGCACGCCGCGGGGACCAGGCGGCGATGGACGAGCTGGTCTCGCACTATCTGCCACTGGTGTACAACATCGTGGGTCGGGCACTGAACCGATCGGCGGACGTCGACGACGTGGTGCAGAACACGATGTTGAGCGTCGTGCGAGGGCTGGCGGGCGTACGCGATCCGGGTGTCTTCCGGTCGTGGCTGGTGGCCGTCACCATGAACGAGGTCCGTGCCCACCAACAGTTCCGGCACACCACACCGGCGCCGCCGGAGGACATCGACAACCTGATCGACCCGGGTTCCGACTTCGAGGACCTGACCCTCACCCAGCTTCGCCTGTCCGATCAGCGCCGCGAGGTCGCCCTTGCCACGCGCTGGTTGGACGACGACCACCGCCACCTGCTGTCCCTGTGGTGGCTGGCCGAGGCCGGTCACCTCTCCCGCGCCGACCTGGCCGAGGCCCTGCAACTGGACCCACATCACGTGACCGTCCGCGTGGCCCGCATGAAGGCGCAGTTGGACACCGCTCGGCTGGTGGTGCGAGCCCTCACCACGCGACCCGGCTGCGGTGGCCTGCTCGACATGGCGTCCGACTGGGACGGCCGACCGGCGCCGGTGTGGCGCAAGCGGCTGGCGCGGCACATTCGGACCTGCGCGCACTGCCCGGATGCCACGTTCGATCTGGTACCGGCCGAGCGGCTGCTGGCCGGCATGGCGCTCACGCCGTTCCCGCCCGACCTCGCCTCGCGCGTCACACATCGGGTGCACGGCATCACCGGCGCGCAGCAGGGCATCTCGTCGGCGGGCGCGTCACACGGCGTCGCCTCGGCGGGCCCGTCACACGGCGTCGCGTCGGCGGGCACACGCGCGAAGATCGTCGGGTTGCCGCAGCAGGCCCGCGTCGCGGTCCTGTCCCTGCCCAAGGCCCTGGTGGGCGCGTTCGCGGCCGTCGCCCTGGTCGGAGGGGCGGGGATCGTCGTCGCCGGTTACAAGGCCGGGCCGAGCCAGCAGCCGGCGAGCGTGACAGCCGCCCAGCCCTCGACCGCGATCACCGCACCCGCCTCCGAGACCCCCGGATCCTCGCTCGATTCACCTTCCCCGACGGCGCTCGATGCGTCCCCGACCACCTCGCGCTCGACCTCCGCCCCCACCAGGTCGCCGGCGCCAACCAAGTCACCGACCAGGCCGCCGACTCCGACCAGGTCACCGACCAAGCCTGCCAGCGCGTCCACCGGCGTGTCCGCCGCGGAACAACGTCTGCTGGTGCTGCTCAACGAGCGGCGCCGCGCGCTCGGGCTGCCCGCTGTCGAGCTGCGCACGACGGAGCAACGCGCCGCGGAAGCCTGCGTGAAGCAGAACCTGGATACGGGCGCCTTCGAGCACTGCGGCCATGAGGTTCTGTGGGCGTCCTCGGGCAACTCCTCGCCCGAGCAGATGATCAACGCCTGGTTCAACAGTCCCGGGCACAAGACAGCGCTGACCTACGCCAGCTCCCGTTTCGCCGGCCCCGCCATCGTCTTCAACGGCACCCGTCAGATCGCTGCCATCAACATCGATTACTGAAGCTCTCCGCAGGTGAGAGTGGCGCAAGCGTCGACTGCGCGCCCGGCCCGACGCCGATCGGCGTCGGGCCGGGCGTGAGAGCCGCGAGCCGTCACCAGGGCACCACACCGGCGTCCTCGAAAAAGCCGCCGGTGGGGCCCCCGTCGGGCAGTGTGGCCAGGCGGATGGCGGTCGCCGCGCCCTCCTGGGGAGTACGCACGCCACGGAAGCCGTTGAGGTCGGTGGCGACGAAGCCCGGGCAGGCGCAGTTGATGAGGATCTTCGTGTCCGCCAGTTCCCGGGCGTACTGAAGGGTCACCGCGTTCAGGAACGACTTTGAGGGCGCGTAGGCCACAGCGATCGGACCTGTGGTGGTGTCACCGTCGGGGCCAGACTGCCGGGTCAGAGAACCGACGCCGCTGGACATGTTCACGATGCGCGGTGAGGCCGAGCGGCCGAGCAACGGCAGCATCGCGTTCGTCACCCGGATGACGCCGATGACGTTGGTCTCCACCACAGTGCGGAGGACGGCCAGATCGACGCTGCTCGGCTGCTGCTGTCCGCCACCGGTGATCGCGGCATTGTTGACCAGCGCATCGAGGCGTCCGGCGTGTTCGCCGATCAGATCGGCTGCGGCGGCGACACTGCGGTCGTCGGTGACATCCAACGGGACACCGAAGGCGTCGACGCCAGCGTCCCGCAGTCGTGCCACCGCCGTGTCCCGCCGGGCCTGGTCGCGCGCGCCGACACCCACGCTCCAGCCCAGCGCACCCAGGCCTGCCGCAATCTCGTACCCGATGCCCTTGTTGGCCCCGGTGACCAGGGCAATCTTCTTGTCACTCATGTCTTCGACTGTGGGTCACGGCCCGCGAGTCGTCCAAGACCACCTGAGTCATGGGCGATACCCGGAAGGTATCGCCGCCTCTGTTGCGGGCTAGGCTGGACACGTGGAGACACGAGAGCTGCGGTACTTCGTCGCCGTGGCCGAGGAACTGCACTTCGGTCGGGCGGCGCAACGCCTGGGCATGGCCCAGCCGCCATTGTCACGGGCGATCAGTCAGCTCGAACGCCGTCTGGGTGCTGCCCTGCTGAAGCGTGACAGCCGCTCGGTGACCCTGACCGAAGCCGGTGCGGTCCTGCTGCACGAGGGACGAGCAGCGCTGGACGCTGTGGAAGCTGCCGAACATCGCGCCCGACGCGCAGCTCTCTCCGTCACCGGTCACGCCAGCGTCGTCCTGGCGACCAAGGCTGGAGCGTCCAGCGAGTTGCTCGCGAAGCTGCTGCACGCCTACTCCACCGAACCCGGATCGGTCGACGTCGACGTGGTGCTGTGTGGCCCCGGCGAACAGGAACGACTGTTGCGGACCGGCCGTGCCGACGTCGCGATCCTTCACCACCCGTTCGACGACCTGACGGGGCTCGACACCGAGGAACTGCTCACCGAGGGCCAGGTCGCCATCCTCCCGGCCGGCCATCCCCTCACCACTCGCGAGAGTGTGCAGCTGAGCGAGGTGACCGAGCTGCCGGACCTGCCTCTACCCCGCTGGCCGGCGCAGGACGGCACCTATCCCGACGGCCCCGGTCCTGAGGCCCAGAGCCACTCCCAACTTTTCCAGCTCACCGCCCTTGGCCGGACCTTGCTGGTCGTGCCCGAGTCCGCCCGATCCCAGCTGAACGACGATCTCGTCGCCGTGCCGATCGTGGACGCGCCGGAAGTCACCACGGTCATCGCCTGGCCCCCGCACAGCCGTTCCCGAGCTGTCGCCGATCTTGTCAGGGCCGCACTCCGCCTCTAGCCGCCGATATCGCGCCTCGTCGCACCGGCGTACGCGAAAAAGGCCCTGACCGGCAGGGATCTGCCAGGTCAAGGCCTTCATCGTTGGTGCGCCGCCAGGGACTCGAACCCCGAACCCGCGGATTAAGAGTCCGCTGCTCTGCCAGTTGAGCTAGCGGCGCTCGTTCGGCAACGGAGAGAACATTAGCACCCCCGAAACCCCGGCTCCAATCCGGTTACCGGGCTCCCCCCTTCGGTCGAGCTTTGCCGGCAAAAAGCCCCAAACCGGCCAGCCGGCTCAAGGCAGGGGCGTGGGTTGCGGCGTCGATGCGGCACGATGTCCGCCAGGTACGCGAGAACAGAGGTGGGGATGACACGGTTCACGCGAGCCGGGGCGGTGGTGGGCGCTCTGGCTCTGGCGGCGTCGCTGGCACTGACCGGGTGCGGCGACGAGAAGAAGCCGGAATTCGTTGGCGGGACGTCGCCGGCGGGCGCGGGTGCCGAAGCTGGCTCGTCCGCGCCCTCGGCACCGGCAACCCCGAGCGCGCCGAGCGGACCGACGCTCACGCTGAGCCCGGCGGACGGCACGAAGGGCCGGCCGGTGAGCACGGAGATCAGCGCGAAGCTCCCGAACGGCGGAAAGGTGTCCGCGGTCACGCTGACGGCGGACGGTGGGGGCTCGGTGGAGGGCAAGCTGCGCACCGACGGTTCGGCCTGGGTGCCGTCCGCCCCGCTGAAGTTCGGCACCCGCTACACCGCCACTGTGACGGCGAACGGGTCCGACGGCACGAGCAGCCAGGGCACCAGCAGCTTCACCACGATGGCCAAGCCGAAGTCGACCATCGGGTCCGGCCTGTATCTCTTCGACGACAAGAGCTACGGGGTGGCCATGCCGGTGGTCACCGAGTTCCACCCGGGCATCCCGAAGAAGGACCGGGCGGCGGTGCAGAAGCGGATGTTCGTCCGCACCGACCCGCCGCAGCCGGGGGCGTGGCACTGGGTCGACAACGGCACGCAGGCCTACTACCGGGCCCCGGAGTACTGGAAGCCCGGCACGACCATCAGCGTGCGGATCGCCCTGGCCGGGATGCCGCTGAGCAACGGCAAGTACGGCGACATGGACCGTAAGGCGACCGCGAAGATCGGCCGGTCGTTCGAGATGAAGGTCGACAACGCCAACAAGAAGATGTTGGTGTACGAGAACGGCGCGCTGGTGCGCACCATCCCGGTGAGCCTGGGCAAGAAGAGCACGCCGTCGTCCAGCGGCACGATGGTCGTGATGGAGAAGAAGGAAGCCACGACCTTCGACACCCGCGACGACCCGGACCCGGCCAACCGCTACGTCACCGACATCCAGTTCGCCCAGCGGCTCACCTGGGGTGGCGAGTACATCCACGCCGCACCCTGGTCGGAGCACGTGCAGGGGCGGCAGAACGTGTCGCACGGCTGCGTGAACGTGTCGATGGTGAACGCCCGGTGGTTGTTCGAGAAGACGCGGATCGGTGACCCGATCACGGTGAAGGGCACCGAGCGCAAGATCGCCGCCGGCAACGGCTGGACGGCGTGGAGCCTGAGCTGGTCGGCGTTCATCAAGGGCAGCGCACTACCCGTACCCAAGGGTGGGGCCGGCCCGGCGCTCTGAGCCGCCCGGCATCGATGCGCCGGCCCTGCCGATGGCCGGGCCGGCGCGTACCCTTGCATTCCCGCGCTGCGACGACGCCGCGGCGACCCCTCAGTCCCGGTACGGAGACGAGTCAGGCTCACGAAACGCCGGATAGTAGCAAAAATCCGGCATCATCGTCGGCGTGTTTCGGTTCACCCTCGGCAACCGGGGCCGGCTCTGGCGCGTCAGTAGGAGACGATGGGGCAGCGACCACGACTGTGAGGGAATCATGCGAGCTAGCCAGGACCAGCTGATCAGGCGCGGTGGGCGACGCCGCGTGTTCGCGGCAGGGCTCCTCGCCGTGGCGCTGGCCTTCACCTCCGCCTGCACCGACGGCGACGGCGGCAAGCCGTCCTCCTGGCAGGGCGGCGACGAGGCGCCGGCACCGAAGGCGGCGGCGACCATCAGCGAACCGGCGGCCGATGCCAAGGACGTGCCAGCGTCCACCGGCATCACCTTCACCACCAAGGACGCCGTGAAGACCGCTGTCGAGCTGAAGGACGCGGCCGGCAAGGCCGTCGAGGGCACCCTCGCGGCAGATGGCAGGACGTGGCTGCCGGCCGGCGCACTGGAGTACGGCACGGCCTACACGGCGACCGTCACCGCCACCGGCGACGACGACCGTCCGGCCACCGCGACCAGCAGCTTCACCACGATGGCCAAGCCGAACAACCAGGTACGGGTGACCAGCTTCCTCGGCGACAACCAGGTGGTCGGGGTCGGCATGCCGCTGATCGTGAAGTTCGGCCGGAACATCCCGGAGGACTACCGCGACGACGTGCAGCGCCGCATGACGGTGACGTCGACCCCGGCGCAGGAGGGCATCTGGCACTGGGTCAGCCCCACCGAAATCCGCTACCGGCCGAAGGAGTTCTGGAAGGCCGACAGCAAGATCTCCTACCGGGTGCAGGCCGGCGGTCTGCCGATGGGTGAGGGCTGGTACGGCCGCGCCGACCTCAGCGTAGACGTCAAGATCGGCGCTGCGACGGTCATGACGGTGGACAACAAGACCAAGCGGATGACGGTGACCCGCAACGGCTCCGTGATCAAGACCATCCCGGTCAGCCTGGGCAAGAAGAGCACCCCGTCGTCCAGCGGCACCATGGTCGTGATCGAGAAGCTGCGCAAGACGGTCTTCGACACGTTCGAGGAGCTGGGCCCGGAAGAGGGCTACCGCACCAAGATTGACTTCGCGCAGCGCCTCACCTGGGGTGGGGAGTTCATCCACGCGGCGCCCTGGTCCGAGGGCCAGCAGGGCAGCGTGAACGTCTCGCACGGTTGCGTGAACGTGTCGATGGCCAACGGCGACTGGCTGTTCAAGAACACCCAGATCGGTGACCCGATCACGGTCAAGGGCACCGAGCGCAAGCTGCAGAACGGCAACGGCTGGACCGACTGGAACATGAGCTGGGACGAGTACGTCAAGGGCAGCGCCCTGCCGTACGAGCCTCCCGCGGACCCGGACACCACCCCGACGCCGGACGGCGCGGTCACCCCGTCCCCCACGCCGACCGCCTGACCCGAACGACGGAAGCCCTCTCCCACACGGAGAGGGCTTCGTCGTGGATGCCCCTATCGGGCCCCTGGAAACGACTCAGGCCCCCTCCGAGGAGGGGGCCTGAGCAGCACAACCAACTGGGTGACTGATGGGAATTGAACCCACGACAACCGGGACCACAACCCGGTGCTCTGCCAACTGAGCTACAGCCACCACGCCGTCGCCCGGTCGATAGCCCCGGGCGGGGTGCGGACCAATAATAGCCACATCGCGGCGTGCCTCGTCCAGCGGGTTCCCCGGTCCCCGTACGAGCCGCCGCGGGTCAGAGTTCGGCGGCGATCGCCTTGGCGGTCTCGACGTCCGGGCCGGGCAGCGGCACGAAGACCGTACGCCGGTAGTACTCCAACTCCCGGATGCTCTCCCGGATGTCGGCCAGCGCCCGGTGCGCGAGGCCCTTCTGCGGCTGGCCGAAGTACACCCGCGGGTACCAGCGGCGGCAGAGTTCCTTGATCGACGACACGTCGATCAGCCGGTAGTGCAGGTGCGCGTCGAGTCGGGGCATGTCCCGGGCGATGAAGCCCCGGTCGGTGGCGATCGAGTTGCCGCACAACGGCGCCGTACGCGGATCCTTGACGAAGGTGCGGACGTAGTCCAGGACCAGGTCCTCCGCCTCGGCGAGGGTGACCGCCGAGCGGCGGACCTCCTCGGTGAGGCCGGACTTGGCGTGCATCGTCTGGACGATCTCCGGCATCGCCTCCAATGCCGCCTCATCGGCGTGGATCACCACGTCGACACCGTCACCCAGCACATTGAGGTCGGGATCGGTGACCAGTGCCGCAACCTCGATCAGTTTGTCCCTGCCAAGGTCCAACCCGGTCATTTCACAGTCGATCCAGACAAGGAGATCAGCCACCGGGACAGCCTACGCGCAGCCCACGACCCGCGGCTGCGCGCTCTCGGCCGACCGGACCGCTAGGGTTTCGGGGTGCCAGCAGAACCCGTCGCACCGCCCGCCGTCACGGACGACGATCCCGGCGGCCGTACGGTCCGTCGCCTGGTCGCGGTGGTGGCTCTTGTCGCCGTGCTGCCGGCGCTCTACCTGCGCGGCCTCGTGCACAACTTCTTCGACCTCAAGATTTACATGTCGGCCATGGACTGGTGGCGCGTCGGCCACCCGCTCTACGACTACGTCCAACCCGACCGGGTGCAGGGCGAGCTGTACTTCACGTACCCGCCGTTCAGCGCGCTGCTGCTGTGGCCGTTCGGTCTGCTGCGACTCGGCGCCACCGTGACGATCTTCACGGTGCTCACGATGGCGGCCGTGGTGCTGACCACCCGGTGGGTGGTGATGCCGCTCATCGACCGGCACCACCTGCCGCGAACGTTCACCCTGATCGTCGCCGTGCTGCTGGTGCTGGCTGTGGAGAGCACCCGCGAGACCATCACCTTCGGGCAGATCAACATGCTGCTGGTCGTACTCATCCTGGCCGACCTGCTGTACGCGGTGCCGCAGGCGCGACGCTGGGCCGGGGTGGGCGTGGGGCTGGCGACGGCACTCAAGCTCTTTCCCGGCATCTTCATCGTCTACCTGTTGGCCACCCGGCGGTGGCGGGCCGCGGCGGTGGCCAGCGCGACCGCGGCGGCGGCGACCCTGCTCGCGGCGGCGATCGCCCCGAGCGACTCGTGGCGGTTCTGGACGCACGAACTGTGGGCCACCGATCGGGTGGGGCGCACCGACTACGTCGGCAACCAGTCGCTGTTCGGCCTGCTCAGCCGGTTCACCGCGCCGGCGAAGCCGGACCAGCTGCTCTGGCTGTTGTTGGTCGCCGTGGTCGCCGTCTACGGACTGTGGCGGGCCGCCCGCGCTGCTCGGGCCGGTGACGCGTTGACGGGCCTGACGCTGACCGGGCTGGTCGGCTCGCTGGTCAGCCCGATCACCTGGACCCACCACATCTACTGGTTCGTTCCGGCGGTGGTGCTGCTCGCGGACGCGGCGTTGAGTGCCGACCGGCCGGACGAGGCACGCCGGCGTCGGTGGTTGGCCGAGCTCGCGCTGGGCATCACCGCTGTGATCGTCTATGGCGTGGTGACGTTCCAGGCCTGGGGCGTGGAACCGGTCCGCACCCAGAACCCGGCGGACTTCGTCGTGCAGAACGCCTACGTGCTGATCAGCGTGCTGCTGCTGGTGGTCCTACCGGTGCGTGCGCGGCGCGCTGAGGAAGACTCAGACCACCGTGAGGAAAAATCGCGCCAAATGGACAGATCTCCCCAGTAGCCGCTATCAGCGCTAATCTGACCTCATCTACCTCAAGCGTCGCTCAGGTAGCACCGATCCCCCGGTGAGGGTGGCCCTCCGCGTCGGCAGCGCGGAGGGCCACTCGCCGTTTCGTCCCCCGCCGGCCAGGCCACCACCAGCGGATGCCACCGGCCGCGTAATCACCGACCGGCCACCGGCGGGGCATCCACCGGCCGGGTCGCCACCGGCGGAACCTCCACCGGCTGGTCCGTGGCCTCCGTACCGGCCGGTGGCCACGCGAGACTCAGCGTCACCTCCGGTGGGCGCGGCAACCGGGCCGGTTCGTCCAGGTCGGCGAGGGTGACCGGCCGGGACGGTTCGGTGCCGATCGCCGAGCGGAGCCGCTCTCCCGCACCCGAGCCGACCGGGGTGAGCTGCCGGACGGCCGGCAACGGCGGGGTCGAGCCCGGCTCCCCGGAGCCCAGGCCACTCAGCGAGGTGACACCGAGCCGGCCGGCGAGCACCGGCACCTGATCCGGCTCGACCACGAAGATCACTTCACGCGGGCGCAGCGGCCGCAGCAGGAGCAGCACCGCACACACCACCAGCAGGACGCCCACGGCCAGCAGACCCCAGGTGGCCGGCCCGGTCCACCCGGCGCGCAACTCGGCGCGCAGGTCCAGCGCCAGATCCGCCCCGCCGTCGGGGCGCATCACCACGAGGCTCATCGGCTCACCGGCCAGGTCCCCGACACTCCACTCCAGCGAGCCGATCCCCTCGCGTACCCAGAAGGGCCGCCCCAGCGGCGTGACCGCCTCAGCTGGGGTCGGGGTGCCCACGGCGGGACCGGCCGCGTCCAGACGGACCGGCAGCGGGCCCTGGGCCAGCGCCACCCGGCTAACCGAGGCGTGCGGTGCCGACTCCAGCCAGCGGCGTACCTCAGCGGTGGGCGCCAGCCCGACGAAGGCCGGGCCGTCCGCGGTGCGGGCGTCCAGTCGCAGCCGGGTCTGCGCGGTACGCGCGAACGGCGCCTCCTGCCGCAGCAACCGATCGAGGTCGGTGACCACGACCGCGTGACCGGGCGTGCGGACCGTTTCGAAGCGGGCGGCGAAGGCCCCGTCGGGGTCGGCGTGGCGGGTCACCAGCCACAGCGCGCCTCCGGCGAACAACGCCGGAATCCCCACGACCAACAGCAGCACTCCGGCGATCATCCGCACGAACCGCATCCGCACCGTCCCCCTCCGTAGCCAATTACCCGGCCGACCTTACCGACGCAGACCGTCTGATCAGCGGATATCCACGGCACGGGCGGGTGCCGACTCCAGAAAGCGCACTGGCCCGCCGGATGGTCCGGCGGGCCAGCGGTGCGACGGGGTCAGGACTTGGCGACCGGCTCCCGACGGGTCCGCGTGAACGCCAACCCGCCCAGCACCAGGCCGGCCAGACCAGCGACGAGACCGGCCACACCGAGGCCGACCGCGAGGCCGTTGCCGTCCTCGTCGTCGTCGTCATCGTCGGGTGCCGCGACGGCCGTAGCGGAGGCCGGTGCGGCCGAACCACCCGGCGCGGCGGCGGTCAGGGTGAGCACCGGAGCCGGGCTCTCGGGCTCCTCGCCGCCCGGTGCCTGCTCGTCGATCCAGCGCGAGATGTTGCCGTCGGAGTAGGTCTGGAGGGTCTTGAAGACCATCGAGTCGACCTTCGGCAGCGGCCCCATCGAGACGGGGAACTCCTGGAACTGGCCCGGCTTCACCCCGGCGTCACCGGTGGCCGTCCAGGTGATCTTGGAAACCGCCTCGGTGAGCTGGCTGCCGTGCACCTCGATCGGCGGGTCGACCTTGCGCTTCTCCGTCGCGACCGTCCAACCGGGGACCGGCATGGTCGACACCGAGCCGACCGGGGCGTTCTCCGGGAGGACCACCTCCAGCTTCGTGGTGGAGGCGGTGTCACTCTCGTTCGGCACCCGGAACGCCACCCGGGCGTAGCCACCCTGGGTCGCCTCCTTCGGGTTCACCGTCACGTGGGCGGACGCCGGTCCGGCGAAGCCGAGCACAGCGGTGGCGGCGGCGGTGAACGCCAGTGCGGCAGCGGCGGTTGCGGTACGCCGGATTCGGGTCATGGGTTTCGCGGACCTCTCTAACGGATCGGCACGGTGGCGGTCACCGTGGCCTGGTCGATGTCGGTCGTTCGGGCGGTGATCTTCAGTTGCCAGTCGCCGGCTGCCGGCAGGCTGATGTCGCCGTAGGCGTGGTTGTCCGTCAACGGCAGCAGCGGGACGTCGATCGGCTCGATCCCGGCCGAGGGCAGCGCGGCAGTCGCCTTCCACTCCACGACCGGCAGGGGCAGGTTGTCCTTGCCGTACGCGTACAGGTGCACCGAGTTGTTGCCCCGCTGGGCCGGGCTCACCTCGATCTGCATCTCGTAGAGCGGGCTGGACAGCCTGGTGCTGAACAGGCCGGCCTCGGTGCTGGACGGCCCGGCGACGGCGGTGCGGGCGGGCGTGGTCTGCACGAGCGTGGCGGACAGGCCCAGCACCACCACGGTGACGGCCAACTCCACCCAGACCGCCCGGCGTACCGGCGCCGGTCGCTGCGCGGCGACACGCCGGCGGACCAACTGCCGGGAGTACGCCGCCACGGCGATCACCAGCGCGAACAGCCCGATCTTGGCGAGCAGCAGCCGCCCGTAGGTGGTGTCGAACAGCGCCTGCGGGGTGGCCACCTCGATCAGCGCCTGGACGGTGCCGGCCAGCAGCAGCGCCGACACGGCGAGCGCCGCCCAGCGCGACCAGATCGGCAGGATCGCGCTCAACTCCCGCTCGTCGGCCTGGCGCAGCAGGAAGCCGGCGAGCATGAGCAGACCGCCCAGCCAGACGGCCATGCTGCCCAGGTGCACCGCGTCGACCACCACGGAGACCGCCGGCGCCGGGGAGGCGGCCGGGTGCCCGGCCAGGGGCCAGGTCAGCAGGGTGGCGCCGCCGAGCACGGCCAGGATGATCGCGTCGGCGCGGCCGGTCGGTCGGGCCAGCAGCGGCCGGAGCAGGAAGACGGACGCCGCCAGCAGACCGAGTCGGACCAGGTGGGCGGCGCCGAAGGCGCTGCCGAACACGCTGCCGAAACCCTCGCCGGTGACGTCGAAGAGGCCACCGCCGGCGGTGTAGGGCACCTGCAACCACAGGTCGGCGAGGGTGGCGACGGCCACCAGACCCAGGCCGGTCCACGCCAGGCGGGTCGGCCCCCGGCGGGAGAGCCGTCGGGGCCAGAGCGCGGCGAGCACCAGCGCCGGCCCGACCAGCAGCACCAGGCCGGCGTAGCCGAGGAAGCGGGCCACCTTCACCGCCGTACCCACCACCGGGTTGGCGCGGCTGTCCGAGCCGGAGTCGACGGGTGGCGTCGAGGGTGCGCCGACCGAGTAGGTGAACGCCCCGGAGACCGGGTGGCTGTCGGCGGAGATCACCCGGAAGCTGACCAGGTAGGTGCCTCGACCCCCGGCCGGGTCCACCGGAATGGTCACGACACCGCCGGCGAAGGACGGCTCACCCCGGTCGGCCCGGGCCCCGTCGGGCGCGATGACCCGGATCTTGCCGGGAACCTTGCGGACCGACTCGCTGAACGTCAGCACCACCTCGGACGGCCCGCTCGGCACGATGGAGGAGGCGGCCGGGCTGCTGCTCTCCAGCACCGCGTGGGCGCTCGCGGAGGTGGCTGGCGCGATCAACAGGGCGACGACGGTGACCAGCAGGCCGGCGGCTGCGGCCAGCCGGGCGAACCAGCGGCGGGGGGCGACAGTCATGCCAGCCATGGTCGCCGACCGGTGTGGATCTCGGCGACCCGAGTCGGGCGAAGGGCTCAACTCTGCTCAGCCGCCAGTGCCGCGCGGGAGGGATCGCGTGTCATGAGCAGGTAGTCGGCTCGCGTTGGGAAAAAGTTCCCGACGTGGTGCAGAACATCCAAGGGCCGAAGGACCCTGACGCTGCGACGGGCGCCGCGTAACCTGGTTTGTCGTGATCCCCGTCCCGCGTGACACCGGTGCCGCCGGTCCGGCAGAGCCGGCCGGCGACGTCGCCCGGGACCCGGCCACCGAGTGGGCGCTGATCGCCCGCGACGGTGACCCGAGCGCCCAGGCGGCGTTCGTCCGGCTGACCCAGGTCGAGGTCTGGCGGTTCGCCGCCGCCCTGGTCGACCCGGACAGCGCCGACGACCTGACCCAGGAGACGTACCTGCGCGCGTTTCGGGCGCTGCCCGCGTTCGAGGGTCGCTCCAGCGCCCGCACCTGGTTGCTCGGCATCGCCCGGCGGGCCTGCGCCGACCACCTGCGCACGCTGATCCGCCGTCGGCGGCTGGACGAGCGCCTGGCGGCGAACGCGTACACCGACCGCCCCTACCCGGACCCGGCCGGCCAGCTCGGGGCCGCCGACCTGGTCCGCCGGCTCAGCGCCGAGCGGCGTGCCGCCTTCGTGCTCACCCAGTTGCTCGGCCTGTCGTACGCCGAGGCCGCCGCAGTTGAAGGGGTGCCGGTGGGCACCATCCGTTCCCGGGTCGCCCGGGCCCGCGACGACCTGGTCGAGGCGGCCGGCGACGCGCTGACCGGCTGAGCGCGGAACTTCCGGCGGAGACGGGACGACAAATGAGCGTGACTGCACCTTCCTCCGGGGCTGGCCGTTGGCCTGTCGTCCGGCCCTGGCTCGGCACGGCGGCCCGGCTCGGCCTCGCCGCCGTCTGGCTCGTGGCCGGCGCGTCGAAGGTCGGCGACCTCGCCGCCTCCGGGCGTGCCGTCAACGCGTACCAGGTGATGCCGTACGACGTGGCGAGCGTGATCGGCGCGGCCCTGCCCTTCGTCGAGCTGGCGCTGGGCGTGCTGTTGCTGCTCGGGCTTGCCACCCGGCTCGTCGCCGGGGTGTCAGCCGCACTCCTGGTGGTCTTCATCGCGGGGATCGCCTCGGCCTGGGCGCGGGGGTTGGCCATCGACTGCGGCTGCTTCGGCAGCGGCGGGCAGTTGGCCGAGGGACAGGCCCCCAGTTACCTCCCGGAGATCCTTCGGGACCTGGGATTCTTGGTACTGGCCGGATTTCTGCTGATCTGGCCACGTACGCCCGTCTCGGTGGACGGATGGTTGTCCGGCGAGCCCGTTGTGGAGGACGAGGATGAGTAGTCGCAAGGGGCAGCGGGACGCCGCCCGGGTGGTCCGCGAGCAACTCGCCCGAGAGCGGCGGCGCAGACGCACGATCTGGGTCTCGGCCGGGGCCGTCGTCGTCCTGGTCATCGCCGGTGTCATCGGCTGGGCCGCCTGGTCCAGCCAGCGCTCCGACGAGTTCACCACCCCGCCCGGCGCCAACGCGGCCGGCACCGGCATCGTCACCGGCGGCGGGCCGGTCACCGTCGACGTCTACGAGGACTTCCTCTGCCCGGCCTGCAAACAGTTCGAGCAGACCAGCGGGGCGACGCTCGAACAGTTGGTGGCCGAGAACAAGGCGAAGGTGGTCTACCACCCCGTCGCGTACCTGAACCGCTTCTCGACCACCGAATACTCGACCCGGTCGTCGGCCGCTTCCGGCTGCGCCGCGGCGGGCGGCAAGTACCACGAGTACGCCAAGGCGCTCTTCGCCCAGCAGCCGCCGGAGGGCAGCGCCGGGCTCACCGATGACCAGCTGATCGACATCGGTGTCGGCGTGGGCCTCGACCGGGGCTCCTTCGGCAGCTGCGTGAAGGACAAGACCTACCGGACGTGGACCGAACACGTCACCGAGGACGCCAGCCGGAGCAACGTCACCGGCACGCCGACCGTCAAGGTCAACGGCAAGTCGGTCGACAACCCCACCCCGGACGCTCTCACCGCAGCCGTGGCGGCGGCCGGCAAGTGATCCGTACCCTGCTGACCCGGGCCGGCCTGGTCGCCACCGCAGCCTGCGCGGCCACCCTGCTCACCGCGGCGCCCGCCGCCGCGCACGGCGCGGACGCACCCGACGGCACCGACTACCGCACCCGGACCACCGGGGTCGCACCGGCACGGCCAGGGCTGGAGGTACGCGTCGTCGAGGCGGGCGCCCGACTGGAGCTGACCAACCGCACCGGCCGCACCGTCGAGGTGATCGGCTACTCCGGCGAGCCGTACCTGCGGGTCGGCCCGGACGGGATCTTCGAGAACAGCCGCTCCCCCGCCACGTACCTGAACCGCACCATCACCGGGGACACCGCGCTCCCGGCCGAGGCCGACCCGGCCGCCCCGCCGAACTGGCGGCGGATCGACGACGGGCCGACGGCGCGCTGGCACGACCAGCGCGCACTGTGGCAGGAGTCGGCACCACCGCCGGCGGTACGCGCCGCACCGACCCGGGAGCACCGGGTCCGCGACTGGACGGTCCCACTGCGCGACGGCGCCGACCCGGTCGTCATTGGCGGCACGCTCGACTGGGTGCCGCCGCCGGACGCGTACACCTGGTGGACGGTGACCATCGTGGGCCTGCTCGCGGTGGGCGCGCTCGGCCTGGTCGCCGCCGCCGCGCCGGCCGGCGCCCGCGCGCTGTCCGCCGTCGGCGCGTTGCTGGTCGTGGGCGGTGCACTGACCGTCGTGTACCCGGTGGGGCGGGAACTGGACGCGGGCGCGCAGGGTGTGGGCGGGGTGCTGGTCGGGCTGCTGTCCGGGCAGATCTGGTCGCTGCTCACCGGCCTCGGCGCGGTCGCCGCCGGTTGGTACGCGCTGGCCCGCCGCCCGGCCGCCGACTTCGCTGTGGCGCTGGCCGGGGCCTGCCTGGCGCTCTTCGGCGGCGCGGCGAACGCCGCCGTGTTCTCCCGGTCCATCGCCCCGGTGCCCTGGTCGCCCGAGGTCGCCCGCGTCATGGTGGCGGTGGTGCTGATCACCGGTGCCGGCGCGACGGCCGCAGGAGTCCTCCGCCTGCACGCCGCCTCCCGGGCCGCTACCGCAGCACCCCGGGCCGACGACGCCGAACGCGGAGCTACGGCCGCGGGGTGAAACCGTAGGGAAGTTCCAGGCGGTGGCGGGCCAGCAGGGCCTCGTCACGCAGCAGGTCTCCGGTGGGGGCGTCGGCGACGATCCGGCCACCATCCAGGATCACCGAGCGTTCGCACAACTCCGCCGCGTACGGCAGGTCGTGCGTGACCATCAGCAGGGTCACCGGCAGGTCGCGCAGGATCTCGGCCAGCTCACGGCGGGCCGCCGGGTCCAGATTCGACGACGGCTCGTCGAGCACCAGGATCTCCGGGTGCATGGCGAGCACGGTGGCCACCGCCACCCGGCGGCGCTGCCCGAACGACAGATGCTGCGGGGCCCGCTCCCGGTGCTCACTCATCCCCACCGCCGCGAGAGCCTCGTCCACCCGCGCGGCCAGCTCCGCCCCGCGCAGGCCCAGGTTCGCCGGCCCGAACGCCACGTCCTCCGCCACCGTCGGCAGGAACAACTGGTCGTCCGGGTCCTGGAAGACGATGCCCACCCGGCGACGCACCTCGCCCAGGGTGGCCCGATCCGGCGTCACGGTCAGCCCGCCGACGCTCACGCTGCCCTCGGTCGGGGTGAGGATGCCGTTGAGGTGCAGCACCAGCGTCGTCTTGCCGGCCCCGTTGGGCCCGAGCAGCGCCACCCGTTCGCCGCGCGGCACGCTCAGGTCCACCCCGTGCAGGGCGACATGCCCATCCGGGTACGCGTAGCGAACGCCACGAACGTCCAGCGAGACAGCGGTCTGCACGACACCGATCATGACAGCACGACGGCGGTGGCGGCGATGGAGGCCGCCAACACCGGCACGGTGGCCGCGACCAGCCACTGGCCGGTGGTCGCCGCGCCCTCGCTCTGCCACACGGCGGGCATCCGCCCGGTGTAACCCCGCGACAGCATCGCCAGGTAGACCCGCTCACCCCGCTCGAAGGCGCGCAGGAACAGCGCCCCGATCCCGGCAGCGAAGCCCCGCAGCTGCCACAGGAAACGCGGGTCGTCACCCCGGGAGATCCGGGCCACCCGCATCCGCCGCGCCTCGCCGATCAGCACGTCGAGGTAGCGCAGCATGAACGTGGCGATCTGGGTGAACACCTGCGGGCAGTGCAGCCGGTCCAGCCCCACGATCAGGTCCCGGGTGGTGGTGGTCGCGGCGAGCAGCAGCGAGGCGAGGACTCCCAGGGTGCCCTTGGCCACGATGTTCCACGCGCCGTGCAGGCCGTCCTCGGACAGCCGCAGGCCCAGCACCTCGACCCGGTCGCCGCTGCCGAGGAACGGCAGCGCCACCGCGAACAGCACGAACGGCAGCTCGATCAGCGCCCGGCTCAGCAACCACCGCGGCCCCACCCGGGCCAGCGCCGCCACCACCGCCACCAGCAGGGCGTACGCGCCGAAGGCCCAGAACGCCGTACGCGGGGTGGCCACCACGGCGATGGTGAAGACCACCATCGCCACGATCTTCACCTCGGGCGGGAGCCGGTGCACCGGCGAGTCCGACTCGCGGTACAGCACGTGCCCGTGACCGGCACCCATCTGCGCGTACCCCTGCTCAGCTGGCCGCGTCGGCGCGGCGCCGGACGTCGTCGGACGTCGCGGGGTCACCGTCGGTCGGGGTCGTGCCGTCGGTGGGCGTCGTGCCGTCGGTGGGCGTGGTGCCGTCGGTCGGGGTTGTGCCCCGGCGGCGCAGCAGCCAGAAGCCGCCAGCGCCGATCGCGAAGGTCACCAGCACCCCGAGCACCCCGGAGAGGCCGGTGGAGACGAAGCTGTTCCGCACGCCACGCACGCCGTAGTCGGCCAGCGGGCTGTCGGCCAGCTCGTGGTCACGGGCCTGTTGGGCGGGGCAACTGCCGCCGACGATGTTGTCGTCGGCGTCGACGGTGCAACCCTTGAGCAGGGACGAGTCCAGCCCGTCCGGGTGGGACGAGGCGTAGTTGCTCACCACACCGGCGAGCAGCAGGGCGACCAGCAGGCCACCGGCCAGGAAGGCCCAGGAACGGTTCTTCATCGGGCACCTCCGGTGACCGGGACAGCGGGGGCGGCAGGGGCGGCGGGCGTGCGCAGGGAGCGCAGCGCGTACACCAGGTCGGGGCGCACCTTCGCGACGGTGAGCACTGTGGTCGCGGTGATCAGGCCCTCGCCGATGCCGATCAGCAGGTGGACGCCCGCCATCGTGCCGGCCAGGCCGGTCAGGTTGTTACCCAGGTCGGTGGTGCCGCCGAGCCAGTACTGCAGGACGAAGCCCTGCGACGCGACCACCACGCTGAGCGTGGCGGCGACGAACGCCGTCACGGCCAGACCGGCCCGCGTACGGGGCAGCACCCGCAGCAGCACCGCGATCAGCACGTACGCCGCAGCGGTGCCGAGCAGCGCCATGTTCGTGATGTTGAGGCCGAGCATCGCCACGCCGCCGTCACCGAAGATCAGTGCCTGCACCACCAGCACCACGGCCACGCAGAGCGCGCCGACCCACGGACCGACCAGCATGGCGGCGAGCGCGCCACCGAGCAGGTGGCCGCTCACGCCGGCCGTGAAGATCGGGAAGTTGAGCATCTGGACGGCGAAGATGAACGCCGCCACCAGGCCCGCCATCGGGGCCAGCCGGTCGTCCAGGTCGCGCCGACCGCGCAGGACGCAGACGGTGAGCGCGGCAAGGGCCAGCGCAGCGAAGATGGCTGCAACCGGACCGTCGATGATCCCGTTCGAGATGTGCATCGCCAGTGTTTCCACGCGACCTCCCACGCGTCCGCGGGCCCGACCGGGCCGGCGTGGGTCAGCCTATTTCCCAAACCTCGTTGTTGCCAGAGTCTTGCAACAACGGATGAGCTTGATCACCTTCCAGGTCAGGTGTGGCGTCGGCACTTCGGCTGATCGGCTCGGCTTCCGTGAACGTCGGGGTGCCCGCTGGGTGATCGACTCGCCTTTCTTGATGTCGGGGTGTCCGCGGGTCGGGGATGCCCCGGTTTCCAGAACCACGAGTCGATCTTCACCCGCCGGCGCGGACCCGCGCGGCTCGCCGACGACGGCACCGGCCAACCCAGCGGTATCGTCGGGCCATGACCGCGCCCGACCGTCTCTCCGCCGGTGACCCTGCCCCCGAGTTCACCCTCGCCACCGACACCGGCGACCAGCTCTCCCTCGCCGACCTGCGAGGCCGCAAGGTCGTCCTGTACGCCTACCCGTCGGCGATGACCCCCGGCTGCACCAAGCAGGCCTGCGACTTCCGCGACTCGCTCGCCTCGCTCCAGGCCGCCGGCTACGAGGTCGTCGGCATCTCCCCGGACAAGCCGGAAAAGCTGGCGAAGTTCCGCGAGCGCGACGCGATCACCTTCCCGCTGGTGTCCGACCCGGACAAGGCGGTGCTGACCGCCTACGGCGCGTACGGCGAGAAGCAGCTCTACGGCAAGACCGTCACCGGCGTGATCCGCTCGACGTTCGTGATCGACGCCGACGGCAAGATCGAGCGGGCGCTCTACAACGTCAAGGCCACCGGCCACGTCGCCAAGCTCCGCCGCGACCTCGGCCTGGACTGATCTGTCGTACCGGGCCGCTACGTTCCGTCAGTGGTTCGATACAAATACACGCCCGAAGCGTTGGCCGCCGCTGCCGCCGCCGCGCGCAACATCACCGAGGTGATGCGGTTGCTCGGCGTTCGCGTCAGTGGTGGCTCGCACGCGCACATCAGTCGGCAGCTCAAGAGATTCGGCATCGACACGTCGCACTTCACCGGTCAGGCACACAGCAAGGGTCGCCGAGGTGAACGGCGCACCACTTCAGCAGAGCTTCTGGTCGTGCTGCCCGAGGGTTCCCGTCGGACGCCCGGCGTGCGATTGAAGTGGGCGCTGGGCACACTCGGCGTGCCGCAGGAGTGCGAGGGGTGCGGGATAGGGCCGGTGTGGCGAGGCGCTCCACTCATCCTGCACGTCGACCACATCAACGGAGACTTCCTCGACAACCGGCCACCGAACCTGCGGCTCCTCTGTCCCAACTGCCACAGTCAGACCCCCACCTACGCCGGCCGACGGAACCGGGCTGGTATCCCCACCGTTCCCGTGCACCCGGCGCCCGGTGATCAGGAGCGCTCGCACGAGACTGCCGGATCCGGTCGCCGACCAGCAACGCGGGAGGATCTCGTCAACCTGTTCGGTCAGGTCGACGCGCAGCAGGTGACGGCCTTGGAGGCGGCACGGCAGTTGGACTGGTCGCCGGCCTATCTGCACAAGGTTCGGCGGAAGCTCGAGCAGGACGGAGTGTTGAGGCCACGTCCGGACCGCAGGTGGCGTTCGAGGGCTCATCGCGACGTGGTGATAGAACAGGCGCTGGCGCATCCGGATGTTGGACCGAAGCGGCTGTCGGGGATCCTCCGCAATCTGCCGGGCCGAGCATGCAGGGTGAGTCATGGCACGGTCTCGACCATCCTCAGGGAGGCCGGGCTCAACACCGTCGACGCCAGACGCTCTAGACTCAGGGCGTTGGCGGGAGTGGCGTAACGGCAGCCGCGCAGGTCTTAGGAACCTGTATCCGGAAGGATGTGGGGGTTCGAATCCCCTCTCCCGCACAGGTCGACACACACCCCCGCACCAGAGCGCGATTGTCGGGCGCGTCACTGTCGTGGGTCGCGGGCCTGGTCAGCGGGTCAGGATGGCGGGCGTGAGTCTGCATTTCGTCCTCGACCCCGACCTGACCCCGCAGCTGCGCGCCGAGATCGTCGATCTCTGGGCGGACGTCAGCAACGCCGGCGGCGCCGTCGGTTTCGTGCCGCCGGTCACCGCCGCTGACGTTCACGTCCTCGCCGACCCGACCTTCGCCGGTATCGCCGACGGTCCGGACCGGCTGCTGGTCGGCTACTCCGGCGACCGGCTGGTGGCGGCACTGATCTTCAGTGACAACCGTTTTTCGCTCAAGGCGCACTGGTGTGTGTTGAAGCGGGTGATGGTCCACCCGGACACTCAGGGCGCCGGCTACGGCGCCGCGCTGATGGTCGAGGCGGCCCGGTTGGGGCGGGAGTTCGGCCACGAGGCGTTGCACGTCACTGTGCGCGACGGGTTGGGGTTGGACAGGTTCTACGCCCGTCTCGGTTATCGGGAGATCGGCCGGCTGCCGCGCGCGTTGCGGGTGGCGCCCGGTGACGACCGCGACGAGATCCTGATGTGGCTCGACCTGACGCCGGTCGACTGAGCGGTCAGCCCGCGCACCAACGGGCGTTCGCTCCGGCCGGCTGGGTGGTCGGCGCACCGGTGGTTGGTGCGCTCGCCTTCGCCACCTCGACCGGACGGCGGGCCGGGGTCGGCGTGACAGCGGGTCGACTGCCGGGCGGACGGACCGATGTGGAGGCGCGCGGGGTGGCCGCCACGGCCCCGCGCCCGTACATCCGGACCACGCTGTTCTGCACCTGACCGGGTGCCAGGCGGACGCCGCCGACGGTGGCCCGGTTTCCGTAGACGTCGCTGACGCGGATGCTGAACGGGCCGGGCCCGGCACCGGAGTCGATCAGCCAGTAGTTGTAGTCCTGCCGGGCGGCCGACTGCCACACACCACTGTCGCCCTGCCGGACTTCGACGGACCGCAGCGGGTTGCCGTGATTCCCGACCCGGACGGCGAACCACCACTGCGACGCGCCCTCCTTCATCCGGAAGGTGAGCGGTCCGGGCAGCGGCGGGTTGACCACGGCGCGGTAGGTGACGGGGACGAGGCCCTGGACCGGGTCGGCGATCCGGGCGAACGCCTCGCGGGACAGATCGAGGTGCCCGGGCGCGCACTCCGGGCACTGGTCCATGATCAGCACTCGAACGGTGCCCTTCGGGCCGGTCACGTCGAGGAATCCGCCGCAGGCGGCAGCCGCGGAGTATTCGCTCGGGCCGAGCGCCACGTAGAGCCGGTTGGCCGGGGCGGCGGGGTTCGAGCAGTTGCCGCCGGCACCCTTCGAGTCGTAGAAGGTGGCCTTGCCGCTGTGTGTGGCGTTGCCGGTGGGTGGCGCGGCGGCGAGCGGCCGGGCGGCGGCGCAGGCCGGGGCGGAGCCGGACCGCAGGGTCAGGGTGAGGCCGAGTGCCGCCGCGAGAACGGTGACGCCGGTCGCGACCAGCCAGGGCACCGGGCGGGACGACGACGCGGGCCGCTCCTCGGGAGCATGGTCCAGGTCGATGGTGATGTCGACAGCGCTCTCGTCCGTCACGACGGCGATGCTGCCGGACCCGGGCGCGGGCGGACAAGCCGGCTAAGCCAAAGCTAAGACAGCATCGACGGACGGTGATCGCCGCGTTCCGGTCGTGGGTCGGGCCCGCCCGTCAGGTTGCGAGGACGACCGGGGCTCCCACGGTCAGGGGTCCACTGTCGATCGGCACCAGGTGCAGTCCGAAGAGGAGCTTCTGCTGGACGTTGCGGTGTCGGCCGAGTGTGCGCAGCGGTTCCTTCGTGCGTACCCCGGTTTCCTGGTCCGTGGTGGTCACCACGCACCGGTCGCACGGCCCGGCGGCGCGAAACCGCAGGTCGCCGATGTGCAGCGGCCGGCCGGCCCAGTCATCCTCGGCCCAGGACGGCGCCCCGTCGACCACCAGGTTGGGCCGGAACCGGGTCATCGGCACCGGTTCCTCCCCCGCCTCGGCGAGCCAGCCGTTGAGGGCGTCGAGGGAGGCGGTGTTGGCCAGCAGCAGCGGGTAGGCGTCGGCGAAGCTGACCTGGTCACCGGTGTCGTGTTCACGGTCCCCGGCGGCCAGGTGGCGGGTCGGCTGACCCAGCCAGACCAGCCGGACCGGTCGGCCGAGCAACGCGCCGAGCCAGTCGTCGGCCGCCGGGCCGGCCGGCAGCGCCGGGACCGGGAGCTTGCGGCTGCGGAAGGTGCGCACCGCGACCGGTGCACCCTCGGCCGGTTCGGGCACGTCGAGGTCGGACTGCCCGTCGGCGCTCAGCACCAGACCCCCGGGGCGCACTGTGGCGCGCAGGCCGACCAGCCGGGTGGTCTCGCGTTGGGTGACGCCGACGCCGTCGGCGTCCACGACCATCCAGCGTCGGTCGCCGGCCAGGCCCCACGGCTGCACGAACGCGCCGTCGTGGTCGAGCCGGTGGCAACCCTTGACGGGGTACGTGTGAATCGAGGTCAGCCGCACCCGGTCACCATGCCACGCCGATGCCGTCTCCCGGGTACCAGTGGTTGGCGGGGCTCTCCCGGTAGGCGAGGAACCGCCGGCCGGTGCGCTCGGCGTGCTCGGCGAGCACATTGGTGCTGGTGACGTTGTCGGTGAGCAGGATGGCGCCGGGGGCGAGCTTCGGTTCGACGGCGTCGAACTCGCGTTTCTCGTGGGCGCGACTGTGGTCGCTGTCGTGCAGGAAAAGGTCGACCGGGCGGTCCAGTGCGCCGATCGAGGCGATCGAGTCGCCGATCACCAGGTCGACGACTTCCGACCAGGGCTCGCTGGCGGCCAGGTAGCCGGCCTCGGGGTTGATGTCCAGTGACGTGACCCGACCCGGGTGGCCCTCCTGCGCGTTGCGGAGGAGGGCGGACGCCAGGACGCAGGTGCCCAACCCCTTGTCGACGCCGGTTTCCACCACGTGCGCGGGGTGGGTGGCGCGGACGATCGCGTACCACCCCACGCGTCGGGCGTAGTGGACGTGTTTGTCGGCGAGACCGCGTCGGGCTGCGGTGGCGGTGGCCTGCTCGATGTGCTGGCGCAGCACGTCGTCGGACTCGATTTCGGCGACGTAGCCACGGACCTGCTTGACCGGGATGTCGCAGACCACGCTGACGAACCAGGCCAGGTGGTGACGGCTGAGCTTGGTCAGCTCGTACGTGTAGTTGTGGTGTTCCCGGGAGGCGACCAGCCAACGAGCCGAGATGCGCAGCACCTTGGCGTCGTGGCGGGCGACCCGGGCGAGCCGCTTGGGAAACGCGGCGACGGGTGCGAGTGGGGTACGGGCGATGGCTCGGCGCAGCTGCGTGGCGTCCACCGCTGCTTCATACCAGGTTCGGGCGAACGTCTGGGCGAAAAGTCTTTTGGTCAGGATGTGAAACCATACGGCCCAGACGGGGGCACGTGCGCGTAACCCGCAATCAGTAGCATCGCGGCATGCAGTATCGCCAAGAGTACGCGGAGCCCGAGACCCAGCTCATCGCGGCGCAGCAACCATCGGAGCCGACCAAGCAGGCGCGCACCAAGCGCCCGCGGTGGCAGAAGGTCGCTTTGATCACCTTCGTGATCCTGGCACTGCTCGGCGGCGGCGGGATGATCGCCGGAGGCCTCTACTTCCGTTCGATCAACTCTGGCATCGAGCGGGTCGACGCCTTCGACGGTGTGCCGGAGGCCGAGCGTCCGCAGGTGGGTGAGAACGCCAAGGGCGCCATGAACATCATGATTCTCGGCAGTGACTCGCGCGACCCGGAGAGCGAGGCCGGCTCCCGCACCGACACGATCATCCTGGCTCACCTCCCGAAGGACCGCTCCAGCGCCCAACTCATCTCGATCCCCCGGGACAGCTGGGTCAGCGTGCCGAAGTCGTCAACGGGTCGGGGCGGCAAGGACGCGAAGATCAACGCATCGTTCGCGTGGGGTGGTGTTCCGTTGATGGTGCAGACGGTGGAGAAGTTCACCGGAGTGCGCGTCGACCACGTGGCGATCGTCGACTTCGGAGGCTTCAAGGAAATCGTCGACGCACTGGGCGGCATCAACGTGGACGTGGAGAAGGGTTTCACCACCCTGTACGCGCTGAACGGTAGCCGGACGTTCAAGGCTGGTCAGCAGAAGATGGACGGAGCGGCCGCGCTTGACTACGCACGCGAGCGGCACGCCTTCGCCGACGGCGACTTCGCGCGGATCCGGCACCAGCAGCAGGTCATCAAGGCGATTCTGGACAAGGCTGCATCCGGCGGAACGCTCGCCAACCCGGCCAAGCTGAACTCCTTTGTCAAGGCGACGGCGGACGCGGTTGCCGTGGACAAGGCCATGAACCTGCTTGACCTCGCCTCCCAGATGCGCGATCTGCGCAGTGGCAACCTGACGTTCCTCACCTGCCCCACCAAGGGCACCGGGATGATGGGCACCGAAAGCGTGGTTCTGGTCGACAAGGAGAAGGCCGCGAAGGTCTTCGGAGCGGTCCGCAACGACAACGTTCCGGAGATCCTGTCCGCCGCAAAGTAGGAGCAGGAACTGACTTGCCGGCCATGGTGGCGCACCTCGGCCGATCGTAGAGTTCGGTCGCCCTTCTGGTCGGGACACGTGACCGAGGGCTTTCACGGGGAGGTCCACAAGTGTCAGGCCAGTCTGCGACCAGCCATCCGCCCAAACCGCCGTACGGCGGACGACTCGACGTGCCGGGCGACGGGGGCCGCCTCTACGGTGGCGGCGCCCCACCTGTCCCGCAGTCGAGAGAGCCGGAGCCACAGGCGGAGGCTCCGCCTGAAATAGCCGGGTTGAGCACCACCGCCGTCCTGCCGTACGCCAGGTCCCGCACGTCGTCGCGGACCCGATGGCTGCGAGCGTGGATGATGGTCGCGCCCGTCGACCTGGTGGCGTTGCTCGCGCCGCTGCTGCTGAGCCAGAGCTACTGGCGCGGGACCATCGCCAATGCCGTCCTGACGCTGACCCTCTTCGCTGCCGGCGGCCTCTACCGGCCGCGCCGGCACGTGAGCATCCTCGACGAACTGCCGAGTCTCTGTGGGCGGCTGCTGGCCGCTGGCTCGGTCGTGGCCATCATCGCGGCCGAGCGGCACGCCTCGGTGGCGTACGTCGGCGGTTTCATGCGGGGCGTCGCGCTGTCCGCGTTGTTCGTGATCCTCGGGCGCGCGGCCAGCAGGGCGTTCACCGTCCTGTCCCGCAAGCGTCGGTGGGCGGAGCACAACGCGATCATCGTCGGGGGCGGCCCGATCGGTATCGAACTCGCACGGCTGCTGCGCCGTTATCCGCAGTACGGACTGCGCTTCGTGGGCTGCGTTGACGCTCCGTCACGGCAGGACAACGGCGTGCTTACCCTGAGTGGGACACTGACGGACCTCGAACACCTCGTCCGGCTGTCGGAGTGCGAGGTCCTGATCATCGCCGACCCGGACTGCCACGAGTCGGCCCTCATGGAAACTCTGCTCCAGCCGCGCAGCTCGCGCTGCGATCTGTGGGCCGTGCCCCGGCTGTGGGGATCCCGCTCCCAGAGCGGCTACCCCGACCACATCGGCGCGTTCCCGATCGTCAAGATCGGCGACATCTCGCTGAGCGGCCCGCGGTGGGCCATCAAGCGGGCGTCCGACATGCTGTTTGCGGGGATCGCTCTCCTCCTGCTGAGCCCGGTGCTGCTGCTCTGCACCATCGCCACGTTCATCGATGGTGGCCGGGGCATCTTCTTCTACCAGGAGCGGATCGGCCGGTACGGCAAGCCGTTCAAGGTCATCAAGTTCCGGTCGATGCGTCCCGTGAACGAGCAGGAGTCCCAGACCAACTGGTCCATCGCGCACGACAACCGGGTCGGCCCGATTGGCCGGTTCATGCGCCGGACGTCGCTGGACGAGCTGCCTCAGCTGTGGAACATCCTGCGCGGCGACATGAGCGTGGTCGGGCCACGGCCGGAGCGGCCGTACTTCGTCGAGAAGTTCTCGGCCGAGTACCCGAACTATGCGGCACGCCACCGCGTCCCCGTCGGGCTCACCGGGCTCGCTCAGGTCAGTGGCCTGCGGGGCGACACCCCGATCTCCGACCGGGCGCGGTTCGACAACTACTACATCGAGAACTGGTCGCTGTGGTTGGACGTCAAGGTCGTGCTCCGTACGGTCTCGGAGGTCTTCCGCGGCGGAGGCCGCTGACCGGACGCGAAAACCGCGGGTGATGGCACCGACGTTTCCAGAACCGTCGGCGCCACCACCCGCGGCGCTGTCAGATCACGCGGTGGGTGTGGTCTTGAGGGGTTCCCACCAGGTGCGGTTGTCGCGGTACCAGGCGACGGTGTCGGCGAGGCCGTGGTCGAGGGTGATGCTGGGGGTGTAGCCGAGTTCTTCGCTGATCTTGGTGA